>JAQVGO010000152.1 GCA_028696715.1 Bacteroidales bacterium | reverse complement strand
TACAACTGATACTGGGCATGTTGCTGGGCAGCTTATTGCAGCTCATATTTCCTTTCCTTACCCAATCGGTGGTGGATGTGGGCATCAACACCCGCGACCTCAATTTCATTACCCTGGTGCTTATCGCGCAACTGGTATTGTTTTTCAGCCAAACAGCCATTGAGTTTATCCGCAGTTGGATATTGCTGCACATCAGCACACGAATCAATATTTCGCTCATCAGCGATTTCCTGATCAAGCTGATGAAGTTGCCACTGGGTTTTTTCGACAGCAAAATGATTGGCGACCTGATGCAGCGCATTGGCGACCACAGCCGCATCGAGAGTTTTTTAACCACTTCGTCGCTACAGATTGTGTTTGCTGCCGTTAACCTGCTGGTTTTTGCTGTGGTGCTGGGCATTTACAGCATTGGTATTTTATTGGTGTTTTTAGCAGGCAGCTTACTCTATACCTTGTGGGTAATTCTGTTTATGAAAAAACGCCGCGAGCTCGATTTCAAACGCTTTGCGCAGATGGCCGGCAACCAGAGCAACCTTATACAGATGATCACCGGTATGCAGGAAATCAAGCTCAACAACAGCGAAAAGCAAAAACGCTGGGAATGGGAAAAGATACAGGCGAGGTTGTTTCGTGTTAACCTGAAAAGCCTTGCCCTCAACCAGTATCAGCAGGCGGGAGCCACATTTTTTAACCAAACCAAAAACATCCTCATCAGCTTTATGGCGGCTTATGCCGTGGTGCAGGGCGAGATGACGCTGGGTATGATGATGGCTGTACAATACATCATCGGCATGATGAATGCCCCTGTGGATCAAATGATTGGATTTATCCGCTCGGCTCAGGATGCCAAAATAAGCCTGGAACGTCTGGGCGAAGTACACTTACGTGAGGATGAAGAGCCGCTTAGTGAGCAAGCCTTAAAAATACATGAATTGGATACAGAGCAATCTATCGAATTATCAGAACTATCCTATCAATACGATGGCCCGCGCTCTCCGCTGGTGCTTGATAAGGTAAATTTGGTTATCCCACAAAATAAGGTTACCGCCATTGTTGGCACTTCGGGCAGCGGAAAAACCACTTTGCTCAAGTTGTTGCTTGGCTTTTACAAGCCTGTAGAAGGTGAGATCAGGGTGGGGCCTTTCAGGCTCGAGAACCTTTCGTCGTCCATGT
Organism: Bacteroidales bacterium; assembly: GCA_028696715.1. Taxonomy (GTDB): domain Bacteria; phylum Bacteroidota; class Bacteroidia; order Bacteroidales; family F082; genus UBA5536. The sequence continues at coordinate 2,881 of JAQVGO010000152.1, read as the reverse complement.
GGCGTTCCAAAGTAGGTGCTGTGATGCAGGACGGCTATATATTTTCGGATACCATCGCCGGAAACATCAGCATCAGCGAGGAACAACTCAATATGTCAAAACTGCTGCACGCTTCGCGCGTGGCCAATATTCTGGAGCATATCGAAACACTGCCATTGGGCTTCAACACCATGATAGGGCAGGAAGGCGTTGGCATGAGCCAGGGACAGAAACAAAGGATACTGATTGCCAGGGCTGTGTATAAAGACCCACAGTTTATCTTTTTCGATGAAGCCACCAATGCACTGGATGCCAACAACGAAAAGATGATCATGGAGCAGCTGAATGAATTTTTCAAAGGGCGCACTGTTGTTGTGGTTGCCCACAGGCTTAGCACAGTTAAAAATGCCGATCAAATTGTCGTGTTGGAAAAAGGGCGCATCATCGAGCAGGGCACACACCATGAATTGACGACGCTAAAAGGCAGCTATTACCAATTGGTGAAAAATCAACTGGAATTGGGAACCTAACAGGTTTTTTTAATGGCTTCAGCGCATTAAACGAAATAAATGGCAGAGAAAATTGTATTTTTACCTCTATGAAGAATGAAAGAATATTAGGTCAGCAAGGCTTACTTGAAAGCATCAAAGATATCATGCTTGATGCCCGAAAACAGGTCGCTTCACAGGTAAATCACACTTTGATTGCTGCATATTGGAATATTGGCAAAGCAATATCGGAATACGAGAACATCCTTCAGATTGATGCCGTTTCGTCTAGGCAGGTTATATTGGAGCTTTCCGGACAATTGACAATGGAATTGGGAAGGGGTTTTTCCAGATCGAACTTATTCAATATGAGAAAGTTTTATCTGGAGTATCCGGATGTCCAGACACTGTCTGGACAGCTTAGCTGGTCGCATATCTGTGAGTTACTTATTATAGAAGAACCACATAAAAGAGGGTTCTACGAAAAGGAATGTGCAAATTCAAATTGGTCGGTGCGTGAGTTGAAAAGACAAATTGACAGCTCATTATACGAAAGATTATTGCTATCGAAAGGCAAGGCAGCAAAAGATACACTCATGAAACTCTCCAAAACCGGGCAGCAAATAGCAGAACCTGAGGATATTATAAAGAATCCATATGTATTTGAATTTCTTGGCATTCCTGAGCACAAGCCACTTCTGGAAAGGGACTTGGAAGCAAAACTCATTCGGCATATCGAGTTTTTTTTATTAGAGTTGGGGCGTGGGTTTATGTTTGTAGGCACTCAGTATCGCATTACAATTAACAACACACACTATTATGTTGACATGGTTTTCTACAATAAAATATTAAAAAGTTATGTATTAATAGAACTGAAAACCACAAAATTACATATAAGTGATGCTGGTCAGCTCAATACATACCTTAACTATTTTAAAAATGAAGTGAATGAAAAAGATGACAATCCACCTGTTGGGATTATCTTATGCACTGAAAAAGATGAAATCGCGGCTGAATATATCATGAGTGGCTTGGAAAATCATGTTTTTGCTTCGAAATATACCTATGTCTTGCCTGATCGTGAGGTGCTAATCAAAACGCTTGAGGCTCTTCTTATTGATTAAAATCATCACGAATAAATAGCTATCACATCATGCCACAATACCCCGAAATACGATCAGGAGAAATAGATGAGATTTTAGGAAAAACTCCCGGAAGAATAATCAGGTCGGGTATTGCGGTGTTTTTTGTCGTGATCATTGTGTTTTTGGCAGGTTCGTGGGTTTTTAAATACCCCGATACCATTGCAGGCCCTGTTGAAATAACCAGCGACAGGCCTCCGGCAGAAGTAAAAGCGAGAACCAGCGGTAAGATAGATACTATCTTCGTTGTGAACAATCAAAAGGTTTCCAAAGGAGAATTGTTGGGCATCATCGAAAATCCGGCCAGTTTTGATGAAGTGAACAGGTTAAAGCGCCTATTGCAAGAGAATGTACATGAGGCAAACGATACTTTTCATCACGATATCTCCATTGAAAATGCCGGAAATAAGCTGGGAGAGCTGCAGCAATTTTATACGGCTTTGCGGGCATCACAACATGCTCTAACAACTTTTAACCGAATTGGATATCACACTGAGCAAATTGCTATCCTGGAAAAACAGCTTAGCGATCATCAGCTGCTTTACAATTATTCCTATGATCAGCGCAACACACTCGAGAAAGATTTTGAGCTGGCTCGTAAAGATTTTTTACGATACAAAAAACTCTTTGACGAACAGGTCATACCGGAGCAGGAGCTGGAAAAGATACAGAGCTTTTACCTGGCTAAAAAGCTGGCCTTTGAAAATAGCAGATCAACACTGGCCAGTTTAAAAATACAGATCAATCAGTTGAAAGGTAACATCCGTGATCTTGAACTTCAATACCAACAGCAGCTTGAAAACCATATTAATGCCACTGAAGAAGCACAACAGAACCTCCTGGCACAAATAGAAATTTGGGAGCAACGCTATGTGTTATGGTCGCCCCAACCCGGAAGTTGTATTTTTACGCGATTTTGGTCTAGCAATCAAAACATAAACACTGGCGAAACTGTATTCACTATTTTACCCCGGGATTCAGGAGCAATCAGAGGATTGATGCAGGTTCCGGCAGCAGGTGCAGGCAAAATTGCTGTGGGTCAGCGCGTCAATATCAGACTCGACAACTACCCTTATATGGAGTATGGGCTGCTCGAGGGTGTAGTTTCAGGTATCTCAGATGTGCCTGAGCAAGGTTCTTATTTTGTAACGATTGCTTTTCCGGAAGGTTTAGTTACAAGCTATGGACAAGCCCTTGCATTTAACCGTCAAATGACAGGCACAGCCGAAATAATCACACACGACATCCGTCTGTTTCAACGGATCATGCAGC
>JAQVGO010000051.1:5514-17854 GCA_028696715.1 Bacteroidales bacterium | reverse complement strand
TAAAAATACCCTTCCCGCTTCTTCTGTTCCATGCTGCCTTCCTGGTCGAAGTCGATTACGCGGGTGGTGCGTTCGGATTTGGTTACTGTCATCATTTCTTCTACGATTTTCTCTATCGTATCAGCTTCTGAATCAATGGCTCCGGTAAGTGGATAACATCCTAAGGTGCGGAAACGTACTTTACGCATCACGGCTTTTTCGGCCAGCTCTTTGGGCATGCGGTCATCATCAACCATAATCAGGTTTCCGTCCATATCCACAATGGGTCGTTCTTTGGCAAAATATAGCGGAACGATAGGGATATTTTCCAGTCGGATATATTGCCAAATATCCAATTCGGTCCAATTGGAAAGCGGAAAAACACGAATAGACTCACCTTTGTGTACCCGTGCATTGTAAATGCTCCACAATTCAGGACGTTGATTTTTGGGATCCCATTGATGAAAGCGATCGCGGAAGCTGTAGATGCGTTCTTTGGCGCGGCTTTTTTCCTCATCGCGACGTGCACCGCCAAAGGCAGCATCAAAGCGGTGTTTGTCGAGGGCTTGCAGCAAGGCCTGTGTTTTCATCACGTCGGTGTGAACTTTGCTGCCATGCGTAAAAGGCCCAATTCCAGACTCAAAGCCTTCTTTGTTGTATTCAACGATCAGGTCCCAACCTTTTTCTTTGGCATAACGATCCCTAAATTCAGTCATTTCACGAAACTTCCACTTGCTGTCGATATGCATCAACGGGAAGGGTACCTTGGCTGGGTAAAAGGCTTTTTCGGCCAGACGAACCATCACGGAGCTGTCTTTACCAATACTGTAAAGCATCACAGGATTTTCAAATTCGGCGGCCACTTCACGGATGATGTGGATGGCTTCGGCTTCCAGTTCGCGCAGGTTATTGATTGCGTAATTATTCATAGAAAATTAGGATTCAGAATGGCATAAAAAACGCTGCAAAGTACGGAAAAAAAGCCCGATTTTGCAGCATTTGTATAATCTGACAGCCTTCTACTGTCTGGTTTTATTTTTGTCTTTCAGGTGGATAGGCAATAAATGGTGGATTTTCCATCTGTTCGTTGTTATAGGAAAGCTCTTGCGACTCATCAGCGATGGCCACAACGCGACCGCCAGCTGCAGATACAACAGCATGTCCGGCAGCAATATCCCACTCCGAAGTGATACCAAAACGAGGATAAACATCTGCCAGTCCCTCTGCAATCATGCAAAGTTTCAAAGAACTTCCACGCGAAACGATGCGGATATTATCATGTTCCTTTTTGATTTCGTTGATAAATTGTGTTGTTTCAGGATTTAGGTGAGAACGGCTGGCAACAATAGTGAAATCTTTGTCTTGTCTTTCAAGCGGTAGCTTGCTGGCTTCGCGGCGTAGGTTATCCATTGAGCTGTTGGCTTTCACAATGCCTTCAGCATGAAGTAGTTTCCATGAACCTTGCTCATCATTAAAGTAAAGTGTATCCGTTACGGGAGCATAAATGATTCCTAAAACGGCTTTCTTTTGGCTTATCAGCGCAATATTTACACTGAATTCGCCATTACGGTTTACAAACTCTTTAGTTCCATCGAGTGGATCAACCAACCAGTACGATTCCCAGTTTTCGCGCTGATGGTAAGGTGTTTGGCGGCCTTCTTCGCTGATTATTGGCAGGCCGGTTTCTTTTAGTGCTGCCGTAATCAATTCATCAGCTTTGGTGTCGGCTGTTGTAAGTGGCGTTTTATCCGACTTAAAGTCAACACTAAACTCTGTTGCGTAAATATCCATTATTGCCTTGCCGGCTTCGATTGCTACTTTGATTGCTGTTTCGATTTTTTCTTGCATAAGATTGTTTTTGAGTTGGTATTTATTTGTTGTTTCTGATGTCGTGAACGATTTGAATCGATTTTCTTGTCTCTTCTATCCCAAAACCTGTTCCGTTTAAAATGTGTTGATAACTTAGGGTATGCAAATCTGTAAACCCTCCGCTAAATTCTATTTCTTCACCATCCACCGTGATACTTCTGTAAGTCGGTTGACCGGATTTTAAGCTTTGTTCGGGCAGATGCTGTTTGTTGATACTCAACATCCAATTCACATGTGCTTTTTCAAGCTCTAAATGTCCGGCAGCATGATCACAGGTGTTTTCGCTAACGATATTTTGTGTGCAATCGCCAAAGATCCAGGCTAACATATCAAAGAAGTGTATGCCGATATTGGTAGCAATTCCCCCGCTTTTTTCGGTTTTACCTTTCCAGCTATAATGATACCAGGCACCGCGCGAGGTGATATATTTTAATTCGATTTGGTATTTTTTATTTGTGTTGGCTTCCTGAGCAATTTTTTCTTTTAGTTTGATAATAGCCGGATGATGGCGCAATTGCAGGATGGTATAGATTTTTTTCCCGCTTTCTTTTTCTATTTCCTGCAAGGCGTCAATGTTCCAAGGATTAAGCACAAGCGGTTTTTCGCAGATAGCGTGTGCATCATTGCGCAAAGCCATGCGGATATGCGCATCGTGCAAATAATTAGGCGAACAAATACTTACATAATCTACTTTTCCCAGCCCTTTTCGGCGAAGTTTATCCAAATGTCGATCGAAGCGTTCAGGTTCTGTAAAAAATTGTGCATCAGGAAAATAACTGTCAATAATTCCAACACTGTCAAAAGGGTCCAGAGCAGCAACTAAATTGTTTTGGGTGTCTTTTATGGCACGCATATGTCGCGGAGCAATATAACCTGCTGCACCGATCAAAGCAAAGTGAAGTTCTGATTCCTTTTGATTCATTCCGCAAAAAAATTCAAATTAATAATCTTCAGTCAGCCTTATCGACCAAATTCTATTTGTTTCTCACACCAAAAAAGCAAAGTTGTCTATTTCTGATTAATTAACCCGAAAAAACGAAAAATATTTCACTTTTGTTTAAATTGTGACTTTATAACGAAACTTATCGAAAAAGAATCGTTTTAAAGCCTTCCGTCAATTTGATCCAAAGGCAAAATAGCTTTAATGTCGAACACAACAGCTTTGTCTGCTTTGAGTACTTTCAAATCGAGACTCAGAAATTCGTCGTGAGCAACAGCAGCTACGATGGCATTGTATTTATTTTTACCCAACTCCGAAGCTTTGGTAAAAATATTGATGCCATACTCTTCTTTCACCTCTTCGGGATCGGCCCAGGGATCATATACAGTTACGTCGCAGCCGAAAGATTTGAGTTCGTTCACAACGTCAATAACGCGGCTGTTGCGGATATCAGGACAATTTTCCTTGAAAGTGATTCCCATTACCAGCACCGGACTTCCTTCGATTCGCAACCCTTTCTTTATCATCAGTTTAATTACCTGATTGACAACTACGATACCCATATTGTCGTTGAGGCGACGGCCGGCAAGGATAATTTCGGGATTGTAGCCCAATTCCTGTGCCTTGTGCGTAAGGTAGTAAGGATCAACACCAATACAATGGCCGCCAACAAGGCCTGGCTTAAACGGCAGGAAATTCCATTTTGTTCCGGCGGCATCCAGCACTTCGTTGGTGTCGATGCCCATTCGCTGGAAAATAACAGCCAGTTCGTTCACAAAAGCAATATTGATATCACGCTGTGAATTTTCGATCACCTTAGCAGCTTCCGCTACTCTGATGCTGCTGGCTTTGAAAGTGCCGGCCACGATAATACTTTTATAAAGCTGATCAACCTCTTCGGCTATTTCGGGATTACTTCCGGAAGTTACTTTTCTGATTTTGGTTACTGTATGCACCTTATCGCCGGGATTGATACGTTCAGGAGAATAGCCGCAGAAAAAATCCTGATTGTATTTTAAGCCGCTGTTTTGTTCCAGCACCGGAACACAATCTTCTTCCGTGGCTCCAGGATAAACCGTTGATTCGTAGATAACGATATCACCTTTTTTTAAGACTTTTCCAACGGTTTCACTTGCTTTGATCAGCGGTGTAAGGTCGGGACGTTTGTTTTTGTCGATAGGAGTTGGAACAGTAACGATAAAAATCTGACAATCCTGAAGATCGATAAGTGCTTCGCTGTATTGCAGTTGCACGGCAGATTTCAAATCTTCACTTGTTGTTTCTAAGGTGCGGTCGTGGCCATCACGTAATTCATTGATGCGTTGTTTGTTGATGTCGAAACCCACGGTTGGTCTTTTTTTTCCAAATTCAACGGCAAGCGGAAGGCCTACATATCCTAAACCTACAACAGCAATTTTTTTCTGACTCATGGATGATTTAGTTTATTGATTGTAAATACTTTAAGTTGTTTTGAATAAATTTTTGGATCATAAAACTTTATAAAAGTTATTTTCAGAAAGCCAGGATTTTGTTTGGTTGGATTTCATGAAAATGAGCAGCAAAAGTACTCAATACGACAAGTTTTGCAAAGAATTTCAAGTAATTTAATTTTTAATTTCTAAGTACCAAGTTATTGTGCATCCAGGCATTGAATAAAATGCAGATCAAAGCAAAAATAACGGATCGGTGCGATGAACGAGCTGATTGGTAAAATTTTCGCATGAAAAAATTCATGTACTTTTGCAGCAATTTTTTAAATAATTGCATTCAAGTACAAAAGAAAGGAAACCGATGCTGAAGAACCTTGTCATCGTTGAGTCACCAGCCAAAGCCAAAACCATCGAAGGATTTCTGGGGAAAGATTTTGTTGTAAAATCCAGTTACGGACACGTTATGGATTTGAACAAGAATAATTTAAGTGTTGATATTGAAAAAGGATTTGAACCCCAATATGAGGTTTCGGCCGACAAGAAAAAACTGGTTACTGAACTAAAAAAATTGGCAAAGGAAGCAGAGGTAGTTTGGCTGGCATCTGATGAAGACCGTGAAGGAGAAGCTATTTCGTGGCATCTCTTTAAGGCTTTAAAATTGAAACCGGAACAAACAAAACGTATTGTATTTCATGAAATTACGAAATCGGCAATAACGAAAGCCATCGACAATCCAAGAATGATTGATGTAAATTTGGTTTCGGCACAGCAGGCACGACGGGTTTTAGATCGACTTGTGGGTTATGAATTATCACCACTGCTTTGGAAAAAAGTTAAGCCAAGTCTTTCGGCGGGTCGTGTGCAGTCGGTTGCTGTGAGGCTGATCGTTGAGCGCGAAGACGAGATTAAAAATTTTAAAGCTACCAGTGCTTTCAGGGTGATAGCTGTTTTCACCTTTAAAGTTGACGGACAGCAACATCAGCTTCAGGCCGAACTGCCAGAACGTTTTGCAAAAGAATCTGACGCACAAGAGTTTCTTGAAAATTGTATTGGAGCCGATTATACGATAACAGCCATTGAAAAGAAACCTGCTAAAAAATCCCCAGCTCCTCCGTTTACCACTTCAACCCTGCAACAGGAGGCCAGCCGAAAACTGGGATTTTCAGTAGCCAATACCATGCGGGTAGCCCAGCAGCTCTACGAATCTGGTAAGATAACCTATATGCGTACTGATTCTGTTAATCTATCAGATATGGCCTTGGGATTAGCCAAGGAAATGATTACCAACACTTTTGGTGATAAGTATGTTAAAATCCGAAAATACAGCACCAAATCAAAAGGAGCGCAAGAAGCCCACGAAGCCATCAGACCAACCTATCTCAACCAGCCGGAAGTGAAAGGTAATGTGGATGAAAAACGTTTGTATGAATTGATCTGGAAACGCACGATTGCCTCGCAAATGGCTGATGCACAGCTTGAAAAGACGAATGTTAATATTTCCATTTCAACTCAGAAGAAACACTTCACAGCTAGTGGCGAGGTCATCTTATTTGATGGGTTCCTGAAGGTTTATATGGAAAGCAGTGATGAAGAAAATGGAGATGAAACAAATAATATGTTGCCACCGGTAAGTAAAGGTCAGCAACTTGAATTAAAGGAAATGACGGCCATGGAACGTTTTACGCGTCATCCTGCCCGCTATACCGAAGCCAGTCTTGTGAAAAAAATGGAAGAATTGGGCATTGGACGTCCATCCACTTATGCACCTACGATCTCGACCATTCAAAAACGTGGCTATGTGGTGAAAGAAGATCGTGAAGGCGTTGTTCGTAAGTATCAGGTACTTCAATTGAGAAGCGATAAGATTTCCACCAAAACGGCTTCAGAAAACACAGGTTTTGAAAAAGCCAAACTATTCCCGACTGACATTGGAATTCTTGTCAATAAATTTCTTTGTCAATATTTTGATAGCATCATCGATTACAACTTCACGGCCAACGTTGAAAAGGAATTTGACGAGATAGCAGAGGGTAAGAAAAAGTGGAACCAGATGATCAGTGAGTTTTACGGGCCTTTTCACAAGAAGATTGAAAACACCACTGAAAATGCCGGCAAATTTACTGGCGAAAAGTTACTGGGAGTTGATCCTGCCAGCGGAAAGAATGTTTTTGTAAAGGTAGGTCGGTTCGGACCAATGGTTCAGCTGGGTGATACAGATTCGGATGAGAAGCCGCGCTTTGCAGGGCTGCACAAGGATCAAACCATGGAAACTATCAATCTGAATGACGCTTTGGAGTTGTTTAGTTTTCCGCGTACGCTGGGCACCTACGAAGATAAGGAAATGACTGTTGCTATCGGTCGTTTCGGGCCTTATGTGAAACATAACAATATGTTTTACAGTCTTCAGAAAACGGATGATCCTGCCGAGATAGATGCCGAACGCGCTATAGAACTCATTGAGATAAAACGCGAAAAAGATAAGAAAAGCATCATTTGTGAGTTTAAGGAAGAGCCCGACCTTAAAGTGTTGGATGGCAGATATGGTCCTTATATTAGCTACAAAAAGAAAAACTACAAAATACCTAAAGGAACAGATCCGCAAAAACTTAATCTTGAGGCGTGTATCAAAATAGTGGAAGATCCGGACAATGCACCAAAGAAAAAGTTTGTGAGAAAGAAAGCAGGTAAATAATGCTTTTTCTACTAAGCAGGAGTTGGGAGTAAAATGAGAGCTTTTTATTGTTATTTTAGCCCAACAAAACATCTTTAAATCGAGTTATGGAACTTAGTATTTTTCTTGAACCTGTTCAGGTGCAGCTGCCCGAAAAACCGTGGCGTCCAGGCCGTAAACGTTTAGGAGAAACACTTGTCATCTATCGTGAAAAAGATGCATTTCCTGATCTTGAAGAGGTAAAGTTGGCAATAATAGGCGTGAAAGAAGACCGTAACGCAATTGGCAACGAAGGCTGTGGAAAAGCACCTGACTTGATCCGTGAAGCATTTTATCAGCTTTTTGATCATTGGCCAAACCTGAAATTTGCGGATTTGGGAGATATTAAACCCGGATACACCATTGAGGATACTTATTTTGCATTGAGTCAGGTTGCTTCAGACCTGATCAGGGCTGAAATTATTCCAATTGTCCTCGGAGGTAGTCAGGATTTGACTTATGCCATTTATAAGGCTTACGAAAATATCGGACGTTTGGTGAATATCGCAGCCATCGATCCTATTTTCGACCTTGGTCAGGATGAAGAACCCATCAATTCACAGGCCTATTTGAGCCATATCATCATGCACCAGCCAAATTTTCTGTTCAATTTTTCCAATCTGGGTTATCAAACGTATGATGTGGATGCAGAAGCTGTTGAACTGATGAAGAATCTTTTGTTTGATGTATGCCGGCTCGGAACGCTTAAATCATCTCCCGAAGATGCCGAACCACTTTTGCGAAATGCTGATATCGTAAGTTTTGACGTTTCGGCTATCCGTGCTTCTGACGCGCCCGGAAACAGGAATGCAGAACCCAATGGTTTTACAGGTGACGAATCATGCAGGCTGGCTCGATATGCCGGTATGAGTGATAAATTGAGTGCTATTGGATTTTTTGAATATAATCCACTTGTTGATCAGCATAATATTACGGCCAAGCTTATGGCTCAATTGATTTGGTATTTTGCTGAAGGTTTTGCTAATCGTAAACACGACCTGCCAGCCACTGACAGTCGCGATTTTGCAAAATATAACGTACGTATTGAAGGACAGGAAGAGGATGTGGTTTTTTTACGCAGCAAAAAAACTGATCGCTGGTGGATCGATCTTTCTTTTGGCCGGACAGACCGAAAAAAGTATGAACGCCATCATTTCGTGCCTTGTACGAAAGCTGATTATGAGTTAGCCCTGAAGGATGAATTGCCTGACAGGTGGTGGCAATATTTTCAGAAATTGATGTGAAGCCATTATTGATTTTCAATAACCAGATAAATATTTTCAGAAAGTTTTTGTAATATTGTTAGCCAATGACGAAAACCTGACTGATATGAAAAATATCAGCATTCTTATCGGAAGTGTGTTGGTTATCCTTTCCTTATTACCAATTCTTCAGTTGGTGTTAGGTGTTAATGACGACAAAAACTTTTCTTACAGCGATTTAGGGATCAATATTCTGATATTTTTACTTGGAATTTTTATGCTTTTTTGGGGCAAAAATAAGAAACGAAAATCAAGCAAAAAATTTGAGTAATACTATTTCAACCGATCAGGATTTTGATTGGCAAAAGCTGCCCAGCCACTGTATGATTTTTCTGAAACTGGCTTATTGCCCTGAAAGAAGTGGCATACGGCAGCAGCTAATCCATCGGTAGCATCCATATTTTTTGGCAATTCACTGAAGTTTAAAAGACGTTGCAACATGGCAGCCACTTGTTCTTTGGATGCGCTCCCATTTCCTGTTATCGATTGTTTGATTTTGCGCGGCGAATATTCAAAAATTGGAATATCCTTATACAAGCCTGCGGCCATGGCAACCCCTTGTGCACGACCCAGTTTGAGCATAGATTGCACGTTTTTGCCGAAGAAGGGTGCTTCAATAGCCAGCTCATCAGGATTATATTCTGCAATCAGTTCGAGGGTGCGCTCGAAAATTTTCTTTAATTTCAAGGCCTGATTACTGTATTTATTAAGCTTCAATTCGCCCATCACTAAGAGTTGCATCTGATTACCTTTTTGAAGGATCAGGCCGTAACCCATAATCGTTGTTCCGGGGTCGATGCCAAGAATAATACGTTCTGTTTTCAAATGAAATGCCGTACTTAGCAGTATAATTAATATTCAAAATGCGTAAGGCAAAAGTAATTAAAATAGCCAATCTTTCGCTGCGCTTGCTAATCATCGGGGCTACGCTCTGGTATTTGTATGATCAACTGATTGCCAGCGAAAAGTTCCAAACCCTAAGCGAATTGCTGGCCGAACGATTGAATGATACAAAGCATTTAGGAATCATACTACTGGCCATTATTCTGATGCCTGTGAATCTGTTTTTAGAAACTGTGAAATGGAAGTTTCAGATTCGCAAATTGGAGAAAGTTAAGCTAAACAAAGCTTTTACAGCTGTGCTGAGTGGTATTTCGGTGAGCATGTTTATGCCAAATCGTGTGGGTGATTACCTGGGCAGGGTTTTTATTCTCGAAAAGGCTAGCCATATCAAAGGTGTTTTACTCACCATGATCGGAAGTTTGGCGCAATTGCTTGTTACATTAGTCATAGGAGGAGTAGCCCTCTTGTTTTTTCTACCCATGACGGATTATTTTTCTGCCAATAATCAATGGCTTTATAGTGCTGTTTTGGTTTTGATCCTGGTACTTTTATCAGCTGGTGTTTTTATTTACTTTAACATCAATTTATTATATGTAATCGTAAAGAGTCTGTTTCCAAGTAAAAGCAAAGTTATTCTGCCTTATATAGAGGTATTTAATTATTTTACCCACAAACAGTTGGCGTATATTTTGGGGCTGTCAGTTTTACGTTATGGAGTTTTTTCGTTGCAGTTTATTTTGTTTTTATGGGCTTTTGAGCTTCCTCTTACATATTCCGAAGCCATTATGCTGGTAGGAGTTAGTTATTTATTCATAACCTTGATACCAACTGTTGCCTTGAGCGAATTGGGTGTTAGAGGCAGTGTGAGTATTTTTTTATTTTCGATTTGGTTGCAATCGCAACAGCTTGTTTTTGATGGTTTTGAAGTAGGTGTTTTTGCCGCTTCTTCGGCTGTTTGGCTTGTCAATATTGTTGTGCCTGCACTTTTAGGTGTGTTTTTTGTGTACCGGCTAAAGTTTTTCAGGAGGGAAAATGGAAAATCTTGAATACTTCACCTATCTGCTTCGGATTGTTGAGATAACGGGTGGCTTATACCTGATATTGATTGGGTTATATACCATCGGGTGGTTTTCATTAAAAACCCAAATTCCAGTAAAACTTGTGTCATTTCCGGGTATTACTGTGCTTGTGGCTGTGCGTAATGAAGAGGAAAAATTGGAGAAACTTTTGGAAAAATTACGTGATCAACGCTATCCGAATGATGCTTTTGAGGTGATTATCATCGATGATCATTCCGAAGATAATTCACTTGCCTTTGCGAAGCGTTTCATTCAGCAATATCGCTTGGGTAATTTTAGGTTAATAAGTGCTGCGGGCGAAGGGAAAAAAGCAGCGTTGCGTGAAGGAATGAATCAGGCAGCCGGAAAATTTATTGCCGTTACTGATGCCGACTGCCTTGTTTCGGAGGGATGGCTAAAAAGCATGGCAAGGGCACTTCAACAGCACGAAACAAGAATGTTATTGGGACCGGTTTTACTTCATCCGGCAAAAAACCTTTTTGAAAGGATGCAGTCGCTTGAGTTTATGAGCCTGATTGGAAGTACCGGAGGTGCGGCAGCTTTGCAGTTGCCGGTAATGAGCAATGGAGCCAATATGATTTTTGAAAAGAAGGCCGCTTTGGAAGTTGAAAAATATCGCAAAGACAATAGTTTGCAATCAGGTGATGATGTGTTTTTAATGGAGGCGATCAGAAAGCATTATGGTCCGGAAGCAATTCGTTTTGTTAAGGATGAGTCGGCCATTGTTACAACAGCTCCATGCCCGGATATGAAGTGTTTCATAAAACAACGAATGCGGTGGGTTTCGAAGAATAAACATTATCGTTCTGTTTTTATTATCCTGCCTGCGCTGATTGTTTTCAGCTATAATTTTATGTTGTTTAGTTTGATGGTTTTAAGTTTTTTCTATCCTTTTCTTGCGCTTGTTTTCTTGCTTTTTACCGGTCTCAAGCTTTTGGTTGACCTACCCCTTTTAACAGCCACAGCTACTTTTTTCAAAAATCGACAATACCTTATTTTTGCTTTTCCACTGGCTTTAGTCTATCCTGTTTATGTGATGGTTTCGGGTTTTGGCGGGCTTTTTTTCAGGGTGAAATGGAAAGGCCGAAAGCAAAAAAAATCCCGATAAATATTTACCGGGATTCTTATTATCACAAGAATAAATTTAGCTTCCTAAAGTGGCAACCATTACTGCTTTGATGGTATGCAGTCTGTTTTCGGCTTCATCAAATACTATTGAAGCTGGAGATTCAAAAACCTCATCATTTACTTCCATTGCCTCTACCCCAAATTTTTGGTAAATCTGTTCACCAATAATGGTTTCACGATTATGGAAAGCAGGCAAACAATGCAGGAATTTCACTCTTGGATTACCTGTTTTTTCAAGCATGGCTTTGTTAACCTGATAGGGCAACATCAGCTTGATGCGCTCTTCCCACACATGATCAGGTTCGCCCATCGAAACCCACACGTCGGTATAGAGGAAATCAACGCCTTTTACACCATCATCAACGCTTTCGGTGAGGGTAATTGTAGCGCCGGTTTCTTTGGCTATTTCACGACAGTTGGTAACGAGTTTTTCATCCGGCCACAATTGTTTTGGAGCAACAGCCCTGAAATCCATACCCATTTTGGCAGCTCCAACCATCAGCGAATTGCCCATATTGTTGCGGGCATCGCCCAGATAAGCGAAGCTCACCTGATGCAAAGGTTTGTCGCTGTGTTCCATCATAGTGAGGAAATCGGCCAGGATTTGTGTGGGATGAAATTCGTTGGTAAGACCATTCCAAACTGGCACGCCGGCATATTTTCCGAGCTCTTCAACAATGTCTTGTCCAAAGCCACGGTATTCAATACCATCATACATACGACCCAAAACGCGGGCTGTATCTTTCATGGATTCTTTTTTGCCAATTTGCGATCCGGATGGTCCAAGATACGTTACGCGGGCTCCCTGGTCGTAAGCTGCTGTTTCAAAAGCACAGCGTGTGCGGGTGGAGTCCTTTTCGAAAATCAGGGCGATGTTTTTTCCGGTGAGACGAGGCTGCTCAGTTCCGGCATATTTGGCCTTTTTAAGGTCGGCCGAAAGTTCAAGTAAAAATTTGATTTCCTGTGGAGTGAAATCAAGCAGTTTCAGAAAATTTCTGTTTCTCAGATTGAATGCCATAGTACTAATGTTAAACGTTTAAATATGATTGAATTAATGACTTCAGATTTTGATTCAGGCTACAAAATTAAGGATAATTTGT
>JAQVGO010000051.1:0-5414 GCA_028696715.1 Bacteroidales bacterium | reverse complement strand
ACTTATTCCTACTTTTGCAGCATGATAATCATCGACAATACCATCGTAAGCCAGGATTTTTTGGCTGCCAAATTTATTTGTGATTTACCGCGCTGCAAAGGCGAATGTTGTGTAGCCGGTGATGCGGGAGCACCGCTCGAAGAGGCCGAAATCAGTTTGCTCGAAGACAACCTGGATGATATTAAACCTTTTATGCGCCCCGAAGGAATACAGGTGGTGGAGCAGGATGGTGTTTTTGATTATGACGAAATGGGCAAGTACGTAACGCCTTTGGTAAACGGAGAAGAATGTGCGTTTGTGGATTTTCATGAAAACGGAACAGCTTTTTGTACGATCGAAAAAGCCTGGAATGCCGGTAAAAGCAGCTTTCGGAAGCCTGTGAGTTGTCACCTTTATCCCGTGAGGCTGGTCGAAAAGGATGGCTTTATCCATGTTAATTATCACCAATGGAGCATTTGTGTTCCCGCAAAGCGAAAAGGCGAAAAGGCAGGACTGCCCTTGTACAAATTTTTAAAGGATGCCTTGACCCGTCGCTTTGGAGAAGACTGGTACAAACGCCTCGAAAAAGAGGCAACAGCAAAAGGATACTGATCCGTTAATCACTCAAAATCAACCGATCACAATTTTTTTCTTGACTTTTTTCAATATTGGGTTACTTTTGTACAATATATAACTATAAAATTAGTTATAAAACTATCAACTTAGTTACGATGAAAGAACTCACTAAGGCAGAAGAACAGATCATGCATGAATTGTGGAGGCTCGAAAAAGCTTTCGTGAACGATATCTTGGAGCAATTACCTGAGCCCAGGCCTGCTTATAATACGGTTTCGACGATAGTACGAATTCTCGAACGCAAGGGGTTTGTTGGTCACGAAGCCTTTGGCAAAAGTCATCAATATTTTCCGGTGATTACTAAAAAGGAATATTCGCAGCATTTGGTTAAAAATCTGGCCGGCAATTATTTTAGTAATTCCGTGAAACAGATGTTTTCTTTTTTCTCCAGAGAAAAAAAGCTGAGTCTTTCTGAGTTGGAGGAGCTGAAGCAATTGATAGAAAAGGAAATAGAACAAAAATCTACAAATCAATAATCATGGAAGCCCTGCTCTTCTGGAATCTTCGTGCAGCAATTTATCTGTTAATTTTTGCAGTGGCCTATTTGTTGGTTTTACGTCGAAACGCCAGCGCAAGTTTCAATCGGTTTTATATTCTTATAAGTAGTTTGCTGGCTTTGTTATTGCCATTGCTGCCAACAAATTTTGTGGAGATAAATGCTTATGCTGTTTTTCCTACGGTTAACTTACCGGAGATATTGATTGATTCGGCGAATAGATCTGTTGCCAATATTGATCAGCAAAATAGTTTTTCGATAAACCTACTGGTTGTTTTTGCGCTGATTAGTCTTGGATTTGTGCTTCAGTTTGTTGTTCGGTTGTTGGTTATCGGGTTTCTGATTTGGCGGGGAAAAAGTTTTGAAAATCAAGGGATGAGACTTGTAACCTTAAAAAGTGATAAAGTACCTTTTTCATTTTTTAAATGGTTGTTTGTTTCGGAGCAATTGCTCAACGACCAACGTTTTGATGCGGTGTTGGCACACGAAAAGGCTCATGCAAAGCGCTTTCACTCGCTGGATATTCTTTATTTTGAGTTACTTCAGGCGGTTTATTGGTATCATCCGGCCTGGTATTTTTTTCGCAACGAACTCAAATCCATGCACGAGTTTGAAGCAGATCAGCTGGCTATCAAAAGAGTTAACAAATCAAGTTATCAAAAGACTTTGCTGGAGCTAACCACTTATGGCGGAATGCTCTGGCTTACCAATCCGTTTAATGTTTCACTTATCAAAAAACGTATGCTTATGATGAATCAAATCAAGGGAAACCAGCCTGCCCGTAAATGGTTGAAATTGACTTTACTCCTGCCCTTTTTTGTGGCTGTAGTTTTTATTCAGTCCTGTAATTTTGCAACAGAACCGATCGAAGAAGTAAAACTGGAAGAGGACCAAACACCCGCTTTTAAGCAAGAACAAGCACCTGGTGAAGAAGTATTTACTGTAGTTGAAGTTGCGCCAGAATTTCCTGGCGGACCCACTGCAATGATAAATTTTCTTGCCAATAACATCAGCTATCCCGAGGAGGCTCGTCGCGATTCCATACAGGGTACGGTTTATATTAATTTCGTTGTCGAAAAAGATGGAAGTGTATCTAATGTGAAAATCCTCAGAGGTATTGGTGGTGGTTGCGATGAAGAAGCCAAACGGGTTGTAGCATTATTGCCTAAATGGACACCTGGTTATCAAAGAGGACAAGCAGTTCGTGTATCTTTTAATATTCCTGTAAGATTTAAACTGAACTAATTTTTTTCTTTTTTATAACTAAAAAATTAGTTTGAAAACCTGAATGCCTGAAAACCTCAGGCATTTTTTATAAACGAAACAGGCGCCTGCGGGGAGCAGTGCGCCTGTGTCAATAGGAGAAAATTGAAATGTATAACCAAAACCGAATATTAAACATACATGCATGTAAATTGTTCGATGTTTTGTAGGAAAAAAGTAAATATTTTTTGATGATTAATATAACTAGCAGAAAATCAGAGACTCATAAAAAAAGTGAAACAGGCGCCTGCGGGGAGCAGTACGCCTGTGTCAATAGGAGAAAATTGAAATGTATAACCAAAACCGTAATAAGAACAGTGAATAGTTTTATTTGTTCAAGGCTTCAAGTAGAATATCCACATTTATTTCAATTTTTTCTGAAATATTGGTGATTACAGCCTGTGGAATTTTAATGTCATAATCGGCAACGGCTACATAAAATGTTGATTTTCCGTGTATTTTTCCATCCTTCACTTCAAAAGTTCCTTGTTCAGAAATTTTTTGCGTAACACCATGAATGCTTAATTCACCTTCAATTTGTGCCTGATAAGTGCCGGGTGTTGAAAAATCAATTTCATTCAGGTTTGTCACTTTTCCCATAAAGGTGGCATTTGGAAATTTATGGCTTTCCACATAATTTTCGTTGAAGTGCTCCTGCATCAAAGCCTTTTCAAATTGAAAGGATTTCATCAGAACTCGAAAAATAAAATCACCGCTTGAAATATCCAATGCACTGTTAACATGATTATTAAAGGCTTCGATTTTTTCTGTTGGTGCTTCGGAATAGAAATGGATTTTGCCATTTTTGGTGATGTACTTTTGTGCTTGCATTTGAGTTCCAAGCGTAAGAACTGCTATCATGAGCATTACAATTAGTTTTTTCATCGAGCTATTTTTTTTGATTAATAAATTACACTGCCATGTTCGAGGATTACATCAGTTTGATTGTATCCGGTGCAAAAACCCTTTAAGGTGACATTTTGCCCGGCCGTGATGTTTGAAAGCTTTTCATCAGGAATCATGCTAACGCGAACACCTTCGTTTCCAAACATCCCTTCGGAAAGTATGAAGTAGAATATTGTCTGATCTTCAGCATGTTCTATTTGGTTTAAGTTGCCCGAAAGCTGAATCATTTTTCCCACAAAGCGTTCGTTGGCTTCTGATTCATTTGTTCTGAAAGTCGTGAAACAGTTTTCAGCAGTAAGGCTAATTTTGGGTTCGAGCTGCGCATAATCGGGATGTGCTTTGTTGTAAACAAACACATAAACATAACTGGCAGCTGCAATTCCTATCACAGCAAGTACAGCCAATATTTTGATCCATTTTTTCATAGTGAGGGAATTTTTTGGATTTGATGTGGCGAAAGTAACTGCATTATTAACCCATTGAAAATCATTTCGGTTCGATGGGAAAAAATGAGATTTGAACAGGAATTATTGACCGCTGAGCCAATCTCTGAAAAGTGGCGAACGGTCGGTGCTGCTGATCGTTTCGATGGGGCATGAAGGTTTTAAAATCACTTTTATTCGTGATTTACTGTAAGTGTGTAATTTGTCGATGGCCTTAAAGCTGATGATAGTTGCGCGATTGATTCTGAAAAATTGTTGTTTGTCGAGTTGGGTTTCCAATTGATCAAGACTATAATCGACAGGATATCTGCTGCCGTCGTTAAGCATGGCAAAAACGATTTTTTCTTCAATATAAAAATAGGCTGCTTCATGCGCTTCAAAAGTTTTGATCTGACTGCCCAACTTAACCATAAATCGCATTGATTTTTTGGGTTTCTGCAAGGCTTCGAGGCTGGCCAGCAATTGATTAAAATCGGATGTTGCCTGCGTTTTGCGTTGTTTTTCAAATTTTAGAATGGCTTTTTGAAGTGCTTCTTTTTTAACTGGTTTCAGCAGATAATCAAGGCTGTTGAGTTCAAAAGCTTTGATGGCATATGCATCATAAGCGGTCATAAAAATCACAGGACAACTCACCGTTATTTGTCTGAAAATCTCGAAACTATTGCCATCAGCCAGTTGTATATCCAGTAAAATTAAATCTGGTTCAGGATTGTTTTTCAGGTAATTAACACTGGAAGCAATGCTATCGAGTGTGTTGAGCCAGATTGCTTCCGGAGCAATTTCTGTTAACAACCTTTGATGCCGATTGGCTGTAGCCTGCTCGTCTTCAATTTGTAAAACTGTAAATGCTTGTGTTGTTCTCATTTGAAAATCAAAGGTAAGTAAATACAAAAGTGTGTTTCGTTTTTGTGCACCCGAATATGTTTGTTTGCGAAGTTGAGATAACGCTCTGCTATATTTTTTATGCCCAATCCGGTTGATTTTTCTGTGTTTTGTTTAGGTTGTAAAGGATTGCAAAATACTAGTTCATTGGCATTTATTGATAATGAAATTTGTAATGGCATTAGTCGGCTGGCCTGATTATGTTTTAGTGCATTTTCGGCCAGCATTTGTAAGCTCATTGGTGGAATCAGGGAATTCAAAGCATTATCATCAAGGCTGATTTCCATTTTTAAGCCATCTCCATAACGTTTTTTCTGCAACGCAAGATAGTTTTCCAGCAGTTGTAATTCTTCTTTGAGGCTGATCAGTTCGGTATCTCTGAACTGCAAAATCTGCCTGAAATAATCACTTAGTTGTTCAGTATATTCCAGTGCTTCTGTGCCATTTTCTTCAATCAAAGCCATCAAGGTGCTGAAACTATTAAACAGAAAATGCGGATTTACCTGATTGCGCAGGTTTTGGTATTCAAACTCAGCTCGTTCGCGCCGGAGTTGTTGTTCTTTTCTGATTTTCTGAATCCTTTGTCTTACAAACAGTAAACCAATAAAAATCAGTATTAACAGACCTGGAATCCAGACATACCAGCGTTTCCAGAAGGGTAATAGAATTTTTATTTGCTGACTTATTTCCGGCTGAGGTAAATAAGACGGCAGACCTGAAAGTTTAATTTTCAACGTATAATTTCCGGGTTCAAGCGCATTATAATGTATTTGGCGTTCGCGCGTCAAGCGGTATTCCTGATCATATCC
>JAQVGO010000050.1 GCA_028696715.1 Bacteroidales bacterium | reverse complement strand
TTTGTCGATCAGCGGCCCCACCAGCACATCCGGATCGAGCGGACAGCCAATACGAATTTGGCTGTAGGCATTTTTTAACTTTTCGACAAAGCCATCATAAATTGATTCATGGATGATCAATCGTCTGGTTGAGGTGCAACGTTGTCCGGCTGTTCCTACGGCACCAAACAAAGTAGCACGCAAAGCCATATCCTGATCGGCTTTTTCAGAGATAATGATGGCATTGTTTCCACCAAGTTCCAGCAGTGTTCTTCCCAGACGTTCGCCTACAATACGGCCAACACGACGGCCAACAGCAGTGCTGCCGGTGCACGAAATTAGCGGAACGCGTTTATCTGAAAGGAAGTTGTCGCCAATATGCTTGGAGCTTCCAATGATCAGGTTGGTTACGCCTTCGGGCACTTCGTTGCGTTTGAGCACATCAGCAATAATATTGTGAATGGCTACAGCGCAAAGTGGCACTTTTGACGAAGGTTTCCAGAGCACAACATTACCAGTTACCAGTGCTATCATGGCGTTCCAGGCCCAAACGGCAACAGGAAAGTTAAAGGCAGTAATCACGCCAACAACGCCCAGCGGATGATACTGATCGTACATGCGATGGCGTTCACGTTCGCTATGCATGGTGTAGCCGTAGAGCTGACGCGAAATACCAAGCGAAAAATCGGCAATGTCAATCATTTCCTGTACCTCGCCCAGGCCTTCCTGGTAAATTTTGCCCATTTCGTAGCTCACCAGTCTTCCAAGGTCTTCCTTGTGACGCCTGAATTCAAGCCCCATCTGCCTCACGATTTCTCCCCTTTTGGGAGCAGGAACCATGCGCCAGTATTTGAAAGCCTCCTGAGCTTTGTCCATGATGGTTTGATAATCATCCCAGGTGCCTTGCCTTACGCTGGCAATCAACTGCCCATCGCAGGATGAATAGCTGTCGAGTTGCTCACCGGATGTTTCAATCCACTCGGCACCTGTGCTGGCTCCATGGTTTATTGCTTTGATTCCCAGCCTTTCGAGGGCTGGCTTGATGTCGCATGTCGGACAAATCTGTTTCATAGCTTTTGTTTTTATAGATTTTCTTTTATGGTTACTAAGGGTTTAATTCTTTCAGGAAGCATTCGGTTTGTGTTGATAAGAGCCGGGATGAGCGGCCGTTGACCTGCGGCTTCAATTATTTTTGTTCCTTTTTCAGGATCAAGCAGATAAGCTACAAAATCCCAGGCAGCTTGATTGGAAGGGCTTTCTTCTAAAACAGTGATGCCATAAATAATGGCTTCTCCGCGAATCAATAAACTGTCCGCCGGGCTGCTGCCTCTTACTTTGATACTTGCCTGCCCGTACCAATCGTTGAGCAAGGGCCGACTGAGATTAATCGAATCTGAGAACACAACCGTTTTGAAATGATGCTGTTTGGCAACACTTTCATAAATAAAAAAGTAGTCGATGGTTTGAGTTTCCAACAAGGCAATCAAATCTGTTTCCTTGGGGCGTTCGTAATAACGGCCTTCTTCCAGGATGAGATTGGTCAGATTTGGAATTTCTTTTAATTCTCCTGCCAGTTGCAAAGTAAGCCGTGTTCTGTATCCGCATGGATCTGCGTTGGGGTCGGATGCGCCAATTTTTACATCGTCTTTCTGCAAAATTTCAATCCAGTTTTCGCTTGTGATTTCATCGGCATAAGCCGATTGATCGGTATAAGCAAGCACAATACTGTTTGCAGCAAAAGCAATGTTGTAGGCGGTATGCTTTGGGATGAGCATTTCGCTGATCAGCTTATAATCAGCAGAAGCAATAATATCAGCTTGTCGGTTCAGGTCTGTTACTTTGCGGATGGTGTTGAGCGAGCCGGCAGGTTCCAGCTGAAACTGCTGTTCAGGATGTGTTTGTTGATAATCTGCTGTGAGTTTTTTGAGGGGATAGCTCAAACTTCCGGCGTGAAAAATTACAAGTGCCTGCCCACTTTCGTTTTGGCAAGCCTGAAAGATAAAAACACTTGCTAAGAGCAGCAAAATTTTTCTCAATTTCATTCTGATGATGGTTTTTGAAGCATGGCTTTTCTGAAGTCTTCAAAGGCAGCTTCCACGCTGTCGTCAAATTTTTGGTGCAGGGCGTCATAGGCCTCCAAAAGTTTGATGCATGAAGGAGTGAGTTGCGAATGTCCGCCGTCTTTTCCGCCGCGTTGCTTATCGATCAACTGATACTCCAGCATTTTTTCGGCTTCTTCAATATCTCCCCAGGCCTTGCGGTAACTGATATCACAGGCTTGTGCAGCCAGTTTGATAGAACCCAGTTCTTTTATTTTTGCCAGTAGCTCAAAGGTAGTATCACTTATCCGGCCATTTCCGGTTAGTCCTGAAAGCCAGATTTTATAATTCAAAAATAATTCGTGTTTGGTTTGACGGGGCGGTTTATCCATATCTTGAAAATTTCGGAAGCAAAACTACTCATTTTTTCGAGGTGTAAAACCATGCATATCGAATGAAATCTCTGATCAACTTTTAATAAAGAATTTTATCTTGGAATTAGTTGATTTGAAATTGTTCCAAATAAGGAATAAATTCTCTTATTAACAACATGACAAATTATGAATCAAATGATTTTAAATAACTAAAAAACAATTAAATAAGATTTTTATCAAAATGATAATTGTCTTCTTATTCTTTATTTAGACTTACTCTAAATTTCATCTAATAAAGAAAAATATCTTTAATTAGAGAAATAATTCTTTATTTTTGCTGCATAAAAATTTGCGTCATGGAAAAGTCAATGATACACGAAGATAAAAACCTGGTTGCTGTACCGGAACCTACAATCAGACGTATGCCTGCCTATCTTACCTTGCTCAGGCAACTTAAGCAAGAAGGTCAGGAGTACATTTCAGCGCCCCGGCTGGCAGCGTTTTTTAATCTTGATCCTACACAGGTGGTCAAAGATTTAGCTTATGCCGGAGCAACAGGAAGACCCAGGGTGGGCTACCTTGTTGATAAACTGGTTGAAATTCTGGAAGAGTTTCTTGGCTTCAACCGCAAGCATGAGGCTTTTTTGGTTGGTGCCGGTTTTTTAGGCAGTGCATTGATACAATATCAGGGTTTCCGCGAGGCAGGAATGAAAATCGTGGCAGCTTTTGATACGGATAAAAAGAAGGTTGGACATGATATTGCTGGTGTGCCTGTTTTTGATCTGGGCAAATTCCGCGATTTGGCCGGAAGATTACATATCAATATTGGCATCATTACAACGCCTTCCTCAGCAGCACAACAAATTGCCGACCTGATGGTAGGCTGGGGCATCAAAGCCATTTGGAATTTTGCACCGGTTTCGCTCAAAGTACCAAAACATGTTATTGTGCAGGATACACATATTTATTCTAATCTGGCTGTGATCCTAAACAAACTGGAAAATGTAAGAGAAAAATAGAATTGATTCATTTTTAGAAAGATAAAGATATTGTCATGAAAACAGAAACGAATAACAAAATCAGACAATTTGATCAGGTGCTTGAAATCATTCAAAAGCATAAGTATCAAAAAACCAGATTGATAACAATCTTGCAGGAAGTGCAAGAGGTTTATCGCTTTCTTCCTCAGGAAGTTCTTACCTATGTGGCTACA
The DNA here is from genome assembly GCA_028696715.1 of Bacteroidales bacterium. Lineage (GTDB taxonomy): Bacteria > Bacteroidota > Bacteroidia > Bacteroidales > F082 > UBA5536. Next base: position 14,320 of record JAQVGO010000050.1, on the reverse strand, counting down.
GCACTCGATATGCCTGTTGCCGAAGTGTATGGCGTAGCCACATTTTATGCTCATTTTTCGCTCGAAGCAAAAGGAAAATATGTAATCAAGGTATGTGACGGAACAGCTTGTCACGTGAGAGGTTCTTCCAAGTTGCTCGACACTTTACGTTCGCAACTCAAGTTGAATAAAGAAAAACACACCACTGACGATATGCTGTTTACCATCGAAGCGGTGAGTTGTTTGGGGGCCTGCGGATTGGCACCTGTTATGGTGATCAACGAGCAGGTTTATGGCGAGGTGAACAGTGCGCGTTGCAGCGAGATATTAAAACAAATTATTGAAAAAGAAACCGAAATGGCTAGTGCATCCTAGCCTTTAAAAATATTGTTACCATGGAAACACTTGCAAAAACAGACCTCAGAGAGGTAAAACAATCCTACAATCGGGCGGCAGAACGCATTCACAAGCGGGTGGTAATCTGTGCCGGAACCGGATGTATCGCAAATGGTGCTTTAAAAGTTTATGAAGCTTTCGAAAAAGCAGTTCAGGAAGCCGGCATGTCGCTCTTTGTTGAACTGGAGCTAAATTATCACGATGATCACAAAACCATTCAGCTTACAGGTAGTGGCTGTCAGGGTTTTTGTGCGCAAGGACCTTTGGTGAATATCCTTCCGGATGAAACCATGTACACCAAAGTGAAAGTGGAAGACGTGCCGGAAATCGTTGAAAAATCTTTGATTCAGGATGAGGTGATCGAAAGATTACTTTACAAGAATCCTGTGGATGGCAGTCGCAGCAAGGGTCAGACAGAAATCCCCTTTTACAAAAGACAAAATCGCCTGGTTTTGGGTGAATGCGGACATGTTGACCCCCAAAATATCCGCGAGTATATTGCGCATAATGGCTATCTGGCTGCCGAAAAGGCTTTTACGGAAATGAAGCCCGAGGAAGTTTGTCAGACGATATTCGAATCCGGTTTGCGTGGTCGCGGAGGCGGTGGCTTCCCAACTGGAAAAAAATGGCAACTGACACTGCAGGAGCCAAGCGAGAAAAAATATGTGATTTGTAATGGCGACGAAGGCGACCCGGGCGCTTTTATGGATCGCAGTCTGATGGAAGGCAATCCTCATCGCGTACTCGAGGGCATGATGATCGCGGCGCGTGCAGTAGGTGCTGATGAAGCTTTTGTTTATGTGAGGCTCGAATATCCGCTGGCAGTTTCGCGTATGCGCAAAGCCATTGAGGATGCGATGGATGCTGGTGTGCTGGGTGAGAATATTTTCGACAGTGGCCATGATATGTTTATCCACATCATGGAAGGTGCCGGTGCTTTTGTGTGCGGGGAAGAAACGGCTTTGATGGCTTCTATCGAAGGAAAACGTGGCATGCCGATGCCCAAACCTCCGTTCCCGGCTCAAAAAGGCCTCTTCGGAAAGCCCACAGTAATCAACAATGTGGAAACGCTGGCTGCTGTGCCGCTCATTATTCGCAATGGCGCAACATGGTTTAATGCTTACGGAACAGCAAATTCCAAAGGCACCAAAACGTTTGCCTTAACAGGTCATGTGGCCAATACGGGTTTGATAGAAGTGCCTTTTGGGACTACTTTACGTGAGATCGTCTATAATATTGGCGGAGGCGTTACGGATGATGACGGGAAAGTTACCGGAGAAGGTTTTAAAGCCGTGCAGATTGGCGGCCCTTCCGGAGGTTGTCTTACCGAAGAAGATCTGGACCTTCCTCTTGATTACGACAACCTGATTGCCAAAGGTGCTATGGTTGGTTCTGGCGGTTTGGTTGTGATGAACAAACAATCCTGTATGGTTCAGATCGCACGGTTTTTTATGAATTTTACGCAGAGCGAAAGCTGTGGCAAATGCGTGCCCTGCCGCGAAGGAACCAAACAAATGCTTTCGTTGCTCGATGAAATCATCGATGGAACTGCCACGCAGGAAACCTTTGATCTGCTCGAGGAAGTTGGTCAGGTGGTGAAAAAGGCTTCCCTCTGCGGTTTGGGAAAAACCGCTCCAAGTCCGGTACTTTCGACCATTGTGAAGTTTCGGGAGGAATATATGCAACACATTCACAACAAACGTTGCCCAACGAACAACTGCAAGGCATTGGCAAGCATCAGCATCGATCCTGAGAAGTGCATCGGTTGTACGGCCTGTGCCCGAAAATGCCCTGTTGGTGCCATTAGTGGCGAGAAAAAGCAATTGCATTTTATTGATGCTGAGGTTTGTACAAAATGTGGCGTATGTCATCAGGTATGTAAGTTTGATGCGATTATTGGCTTTAATTAATGTTTAGCAGAGGTAAACCTCCTAAAATCAAATCAGCGTTAAATCAGAAAAAAATACTAAAATGGAAACAAAAGGAATCATCAACATAGACGGAAGAGACATTCCGATTGAGAACGAAAAAAATGTGCTGGAGCTCATTCGTAAAGCCGATATCGAACTTCCAACTTTTTGTTATCACTCGCATTTAAGTACTTATGGTGCCTGTCGTTTGTGTGTGAGCGATATCGATGGCATGGGAATTCAGGCCACTTGTTCGGTGCCTCCGCGCGATGGAATGGTCGTTAAAACCAATACCCAGGAAGTGCGCCAAATCCGCAAGGTGAATCTGGAACTCTTGCTGGCAAACCATGACGTGAGCTGCCCCAGCTGTTCGCGTTCAAACAATTGCAAATTGCAGGATTTGACACGCCGATTGGGTGTGGATAAAATCAGGTTTAAGAAAACTGACAAGATAGAACCAATTGATAACAAATCCTGGAGCATCCTTCACGACCCTAACAAATGTGTGTTGTGCGGCGATTGCGTGAGGGCTTGCAAAGAGATTCAATCTGTTGGGGCTATTGATTTTGTTAACAGAGGTGCTAAAACTACAGTTGCCCCGGCATTTTTGAAAAGTCTGGCGGATGTGGAGTGTGTTTATTGCGGGCAGTGCGTGGCAGTTTGTCCGGTTGGCGCTCTCACGCCAAAACCTGAAACGGAAGAAGTGTGGGAAGCCATTAACAATCCTGACAAATATGTGGTGGCACAACTGGCTCCTGCAGTGCGTGTTGCACTGGGCGAGGGTTTTGGAATGGACGCCGGAAGTATCACTACGGGACAGATTGTGGCTGCCCTCAAAAGATTGGGTTTTGATCAGGTGTACGACACTTCTTTTGCAGCAGATCTCACTGTTTTTGAGGAAGCTACCGAGTTTATCGAAAGAAAACTCAAAGGCGAAAAACTCCCACAGTTTACGTCCTGCTGTCCTAGCTGGGTGAAATTCGCTGAGCAATACTATCCTTCGCTGCTTCCGAACCTTTCGAGTTGTAAATCGCCACAGCAGATGTTTGGCAGTGTGGCACGTGAGATATTGCCCAAGATGCTGGGAATAAAACCCGAACAGCTTGTAATCGTTTCTATCATGCCCTGCACAGCCAAAAAATTTGAGGCAAAACGTGAGGAATTTATTCATGATGGCATTGCCGAAGTGGATCATGTGCTTACCACTGAAGGATTGGGCAGGATGATTCATGAAACCGGAATCAATTTCCGCAAACTGACGCCTGAATCTTTCGACCTTCCGATGGGTTTCAAAACAGGAGCAGGGGTAATCTTTGGCAATACAGGCGGTGTGAGTGAAGCTGTTTTGAGGTTTGCCTACGAAAAAATTACGGGTGAAAAACTGCTTCAAAGTGATTTTAAAATGGTACGCGGGATGGATGGCATCCGCACCGCCGAACTTGAGCTGGGTGCTGTTAAGCTTAAACTTGGTGTGGTACATAGCCTGAGCAATGCACGACAATTATGCGATCAGATCGTATCCGGACAATCAGATTACGACCTGATTGAAATAATGGCTTGCCCGGGAGGTTGCATCGCCGGCGGTGGCCAGCCCGTTAACTTTGAGCCTGATTTCCGCGAGAAAAGAATCAATGCTATTTACAATGTTGATAAGCAGCTGCAACTGCATAAAGCACAGGAAAATCCTTATGTAAAAGAGTTGTATCAGCTCAACCTGGGTGAAGTTGGCGGATCAAAAGCACACGAATTATTACATACCCATTATCATGGCCGCAAAAGAATAAATAATCAGTTGCTTACGATCAGAGATACCGATCATCCTAAAATTGAGGTTTGTGTGTGCGTTGGAACCAATTGTTTTGTGAAAGGTTCGCAGGAATTGCTGCGCAGACTCATGGAATACGTCACCGAAAACAAGTTGGAAGATATCGTAGGCTTCGAAGGTCAGGAAGAAATGGTGGACGTGAAAGCTACTTTCTGTTTCGAGCGTTGCGACCGCGGACCTGTTGTGCGCGTAAACCAGCAGGTGATTGAGCAGGCAACTTTCGAGAAAGTGACACAGCTGTTAAACAATGAGATCAACAGGATAGGTTCTTTATTAAACCTTGAAAATGCCTAAAATTATTTGACATGAAAATGCAGCAAACAGCCACAAGCAATGCAATAGTTTTTACGAACGAAGCCAAGTGCCGCGATTGTTACCGTTGTGTGAGGGTTTGTCCGGTACATGCCATCCGTATGGAAAACGGACAGGCACATGTGGTAACTGAAAATTGTATTGCCTGTGGCACCTGCATTGCCGAGTGCCCGCAACATGCCAAAGCTTACCGAACTGATGTTCATGCGGTTTTCGAATGGCTGGAACAGGGCTTGCCAGTAGCCTTTAGCGTAGCTCCTTCATTTGCCGGTAGTTATTCAGAATGGGAGCAAAAGCGGATCCCATCGGCTTTGAGGGCAACGGGTGCAGCCTATGTTGGAGAAACGGCCGAAGGAGCCTATTATTCGGCACATGCCACGGCTGATTATATCAGGCAAAATCCGGAACAGCATCACATTTGCACGGCTTGCCCGGCCGTTGTCAATTACATCAGGCAATATGCCGGTGAACATGCCCGCGAACTGGTGCCGGTGCTGTCGCCTATGTTGGTTCATGCCAAAATGCTCAGAAAGGAACTGGGAAAGACAAAAATTGTTTTTGTTGGGCCCTGTGTGGCCAAAAAATCCGAAGCAAAGGACGAAAACGCAAAGGGTCTGGTGGATGCCGTTCTCACTTTTGAAGAACTCGACAAGCTTTTTGTGCTGTGCGAGGTGAAACTGGATCAGTGCGAAGAGAGTAAGTTCGATGGGCAGGTAGGCGATTCGGCACGTTTGTTTCCGCTTGAGGGTGGTCTGCTGAAAACGGCCGGACTAAAAACCGATCGCTTGGAGAGTAAACATTTGGCCATTAGTGGTTTCGATACCTTGGAGGCAGTTCTGAAATCCATGCCGGTTTCAGCTAAAAGTCACTGGATTGTAGAACCGCTTTTTTGCAGTCAGGGTTGTATCAACGGACCTTTGGCCAGAAAACAAAAAACGCTTTTCGAACAACGCGAAGCAGTGATGGATTATGCTTCCATTAACAAAACTGCTGAATCTGGGCATGAATTAGCGTTTGATTTATCTGCCTTGTATCCACCGCATCACAAAAATAATGTGGTATATTCAGAAGACCAGATTCAGGAAGTATTGAATTCGATCGGGAAGTTCTCCAAAGAGGACGAGCTGAACTGCATGGCCTGCGGATACAACAGCTGTCGCGAAAAAGCCGTTGCCGTGCTCGAAGGACTGGCCGAGCCTGAGATGTGCATGCCTTATATGCGCAGGATGGCCGAGCAAAAGTTTGAAATGATGATCAGGCACGATCCCAATGGTATTGTGATGCTCGATGATAAGCTGCATATCATCCACATGAATCCGGCCTTCAGGAAGATGTTTAGTTGTTCAGAGGCTTTGGTGGGCAGGCCAATCTCTTATTTGATTGATCCTGATGTGTTTGAACAGCTTTCGACGGGCAGTGAGCAGCTTATTCGAAAAACCGTCACTTTTGCCAATTACAACCTGGTGTGTCATCTGATGTGTTATGCCTTACCCGAACAAAATCAATTTGTCGGTATTTTCATGGATATCACTGCCTTGCAAAGTAATACCGAAAAGCTGAACGAGATTAAAGCTGAAACAGTTTTGCAGGCGCAGTCGCTGATTGAACATCAGATTGAGATGGCGCAGGAGCTGGCCCGTTTTTTGGGTGATCATACGGCAAAAGGGGAGGTTTTGCTTAACAAACTCATTGATTCAATCCAAAAATAAATTGCGGAGGTTTTATGTATATCCATACCGATGTGTTTGCGGCGCAATCTCCCAAAAAGAAAGGCGATCCCTGTGGTGATGCCTGGGACGTTTATCGCGACAATCAGGCTACAACATTAATTTTGGCCGATGGAATCGGATCGGGTATTAAGGCGCATATCGCAGCGAGCATGTGTGTTTCGCGCCTCAAAACCATGCTGGCTATGGGAGCCAGCTTGCGCGAGGCATTTAAGGCATTAACGCAAACCATGAACAAAGCCTGGGGCACGAAGGATCCTTTTGCTGTTTTCACGCTGGCACGCATCCTCAATAATGGTCAATCCACTGTTTTAAGCTATGAAATGCCGCCGCCTTTACTTCTTAACAAGCGTCTGGCTCAGGTGTTGAAAGGTCGTATTTATACCGAGAACAAAGCCGTTATTCACGAATCAGCTTGTACGGTTGCCAAAGGGGAGGCTTTGCTGCTGATGTCGGATGGCATCACGCAGGCCGGCATTGGCAAGCATTTCCCGATGGGCTGGGAATCTGATGGCGTGAGACGATTTATTCAGGCTGACTTGCCCGTAGCGCATTTGGATGGAGATGCCCTGGTTACAGATATCCATGCACAGGCACGCGCCTACTGGCCTGCTGGCAAAGGAGATGATTGCACGGTGTTGGCAGCCGTAAACCGCCGGGGAATTATTGTGAACTGGTTAAGCGGTCCGCCGGTCAACAAAAGTGATGACAAAAAGATGGTAAAGGATTTCCTGAACAGCGAAGGCATTCATATGGTGAGTGGTGGCACCTCATCCAAAATAGTGGCCCGTGAAAAAAACACCATTGTAAATGTTAAAAAGGATAACAACCCCATCACACCTCCTGCCTACGAGATTGAGGGTATTGAATTGGTTACCGAAGGACTTGTCACGCTCAATCAGGTGTTTCACTTGTTGGATGAAGACCCGGATGAATATCCCGACAGCTCTCCTGTTTCGGCTTTGGCCTGGCAACTTAGGATGGCAGACCGTGTGAATGTTTGGGAAGGTAAAGCTGAGAATCCGGGCGAAGGACTGATAGCGTTCAGGCAGCAAGGATTGATGTCACGCCCGAAAGTGCTTCATGCCATTTGCGAAAAGCTTTTAACAATGGGAAAGCTCGTCGTTAAACAGACTTTTTAGCATTTTTTCATCAACCAGCCCCTGATTTAATCCTGTTTCACTGCTAAGTTCGAATTTTCGTTTGCATAACTATTGCATTTCTTGTTGGTTATACTTATATTAGCTGACAATTTTAGTCTTTGAAAAGATTAGATGTTAGTAAAATAGAGGTATTAATTTAAATGTGAAGAACTTACATGAAATTCCCCCCATTTTAATGTATGGCAATTAGAGGATTAAAGTAACGGAATGCAGTTTCTACTGTATTTTTTTTGGTGCAGGAGATGAATGATAAATTGTTGATTTGTAGTTTTCAGGCTTTAATCCTCAATCGCCTTTCAGATGGCTTTTTAATGTTTGTAAATTGGATGTTATGACTCAAAATCTAAGGATACTTTTTGCTGAAGATGTTGCCATGGATTATCATTTGGCACTCGAAATCATAAAGAAGGAAATCGATATTTCTGACTCGTTGCTGGTTGATAATGCCGATGATTTTGCTAAAGCTCTCGAAGAGTTTAAACCGGATGTGGTGATTTCTGATTATTGGATGCCGCAATTTGATGGTTTACAGGCTTTGGAAATCACCCGCAATTTTGATGCCCACATGCCTTTCATCATTATCACCGGCTCACAAAACGAAGAAGTGGCTGTGAATTGTATGCGGCAGGGTGCTGATGATTATGTGATTAAAGAAAATATGAAAAGGCTGCCTTTCGCTGTGATAGAAGCCTATCGGCGCCGGAAGCTTTTACGCGAGAATGATGCTTATTTGAATCAGTTGGAAGCCAAGGAAAAGCTGTTTCAGATGATCACCGAAAACAGCTCTGATATTTTGTTTATCCTGGATATGGACCTTAATTACGTCTTCATCAGTCCTGCTGTTGAAAAAATGAATGGCTATACGGTTGAAGAAACCTTGAAACAACACCTCAATGATGTGCTCACTCCGGAAAGCAGGCAACTGGTCAAAGAGGTTTTTGAAGAAGAATACAGCAAAGAACTCAGGGGCGAAAATCCGCCTGATTATACCCGTACCATCGTAATTAATGAGATCCATGCCAGCGGCAAGAAAATATGGGTGGAGGCCGCTTTGAAATTTGTACACGACAAGGATGGCAAACCTGTTGGAGTGATGGGGGTATCCAGGGATATCACCACAAAAAAACAAGCAGAGTTAAAGCTGATAGAAAGTGAGACATTGCTTAATTTTTCACAGCAGTTTGCACTGATGGGGAGCTGGGAAATGGATATGAAAACCAAAAAGATCAAATGGTCCGAAAACAATTTCCGGTTGATGGGGCTGGAACCTTTCAGCCTGGAACCTGATTGGGATTATTTTGCCGGTTGCGTGCATCCCGACGATCGGGCCTGGGTGAAGAATACGCTGGACAAGCTTACCGCCGAACGCAAACCCATCTCGTATAATTTCAGAATTATCTGGCCCAACGGGCAAGTGCGTTGGCTGCAAAACGAAGTTGTCCCTGTTTTTGAAAAAGATACTTTAACTCACCTTAAAGGTGTAAATCTCGATATCACCTACCGCAAACAAGCAGATAAGCTTTTGTTTGATGCCGGCGAGAGGCTTGGCCTGGTGCTCGAAGCATCTAATCAGGGTCTGTATGATCATTTTCTGCAAACCGATGAAATAGTAGTCACCGATCAGTATGCCAGGCTGATAGGATACGATCCAAATGAGTTCAAAGAAACCACTGAATTTTGGATAAGCCGGATGCATCCCGATGACAGAGAGAAAGTTCTTAAGAAATACAATGATTATATTGACGGAAAAGTTTCGGAATACCGTGCTGAGTTTCGGCAGAAAACCAAATCGGGTGAATGGAGATGGACCCTCTCGATAGGAAAAATTGTTGAAAGGGACGACAAGGGCAAAGCAGTCAGGATGCTGGGAACGCATATCGACATTGATCAATCCAAACGGAATGAACTGCAGGTGGAAGAAGATAATAAGTATCTCAAGAATCTGATCAATAGTGTGCAGGCACCAATTGTTGAATGGAACGAAAATCTGACTGTGACACGTTTTAATAAGGCTGCCGAAATCCTTACGGGATATAAAGAATCTGAGGTTTTAGGGCAACCAATCCAGGGGTTTTTTAAAATAGCAGTTGCTCCCAATCTGGATGAAATGATCGAAGGCGTGCTGGATAAGGGCATGTCACTTGTTGACGAAGAAGTTGCAATCAGCAGAAAGGACGGTACAATCAGAAAGGTGATCTGGAGTACGACAAATCTTTTTAATAACCACGCCACCCGACATAAGACAACAATCGCTATTGGTTGCGATATCACCGAGCTTATTGAGGCTAAAGAAAATCTCAGACAATCGGAAGAACGTTTCAGGCAGATTTTTGAAAATGCACCGATAGGGATGATTAGTTTTGATCAGCAGTTGATCTTAACAAGTTGTAATCCAAGTTTTTCAGAAATCATTGGCACACCAATTGAAGGTTTAATTGGCCTCGACATGAATAAGCTGCCTGATCCTAATTTCAAAAAGGCATTAGTTAGGGTTTCGGAAGGTGAACTTTCAGGTTTCACAGGACCTTACGTTTCATACACCTCCGGACGAAAAATTGAGATCAAAAGCTTGTTTACACCCTTTTTTGATGCCAACGATAATTTTAGTGGCGGGGTGGGGATTTTTGAAGATATTTCGGAACAGATGGCAGCAAACAGAAGCCTGAAAGAATCAGAAGAGCGTTTTAGCAAGATGTTCTATTCCAGTCCGGTAGCTAAGATGTTGGTTGCCCTGGATGACTATAAGATCATTGATGCCAATGATTCCTGGTGCAGATTTACGGGCTTCACCCACGAGATGGCTTTGGGCAAAAAAATTAATGAGCTCAAGTTTATCAATCAATCGGTGTTTAAAGAGATTATTGCCGAACAGGCAAAGCTGGGCATCAATTATCAATCAGAACTAAACTTCATCGACAGAACAGGAAATGAGAAAACAGGTTTGCTTTCGGCCGAAAAATACAATATGGCCGGAAAGGATTTTCTGGTAGTGGTAATTCTGGATATTACCGAACGAAAACTTGCTGAGCTGGAACTGACCAAACTAACGCGAGCTGTGGAGCAATCTCCTGTTTCGATTGTTATCACTGATCTTGAAGGAACGGTTGAATACATAAATCCGCGCGTTACAGAAATTACGGGTTATTTGCCACATGAACTCATTGGCCAAAATCCACGTGTCTTTTCTTCGGGCGAAAAACCAAAGGAGGAATACCTCGAGATGTATCAAACCCTTCAAAAAGGCGAAGTTTGGACTGGCGAGTTCCATAATAAGAAAAAGGATGGAACGCTCTTCTGGGAAAAAGCAACCATAGCCCCTGTGATTAACGATGAAGGTTTGATGACACACTATCTTGCTGTAAAGGAAGATATTACTATGGTGAAGCAGCTTGCGCAAAATTTGGTTGAGAGTGAAAAGCGCTACCGCGATATGTTCTTCAACAGCCCGCTGCCCATGTGGATTTACGATGTGAACACTTTGAGGTTTGAAGAAGTGAATCAAGTCGCGATTTCGCGCTATGGTTATACAGAAAAGGAGTTTAAATCGATGACAATAGAGGCTGTCAGGCCTGAGGAAGATCTTGATTTGTTGTACGAAAACATCAAAAACGTTACAAATGAGTTTCAGGACAAACAGGTTTGGCGCCACAAAACCAAAGATGGCGTATTGATGGATGTTGAAATAGTTTCACATGCGATTCCCTCGCCTCCCGGAAAAAAATTACGACTGGTACTCGTAAATGACGTAACCGAAAAAATAAAAGCAGCCAACACCCTCCGAGACGCAAAAGCATTGGCCGAGGCTAGCGACAGGCTGAAAACCAATTTTCTGAATAATATCTCGCATGAGGTGCGTACGCCACTTAACGGCATTTTGGGCGCAGCCAACCTGATGAGCGATCCCGAAATTAGTCAGGCCGAGATTAACGAACTACTTGAGATCATTCAGGAAAGCTCCGACCGATTGATACAAACCATAACCGACTATATGGATATCTCCCTGCTTACTTCGCAGAATATGGAGAAATACGGGAAACAAGTGAAATTGCATGAGGTTTTCAAATCCTCAGCAGCTAAATTTGAAAGGAAATTTGCATCCAAAGGAATCAATTTCCGAACCGAAATAAACTGTGCAAATAGTGACGTAAGCCTGCAAACCGATGAAGAATTATTATCAAAAGCGCTTCACCATTTGCTATCGAATGCCCTCAAATTTACGCGCCAGGGAGAGGTGATACTTGGTTGTACACCGGTGGGTGACGAATTAGAGATATTCGTTTCCGACACCGGAATCGGTATTGGCAAAGAATACCAGACAAAAATCTTTGAATATTTTTGGCAGAAAGATCAGAGCAGTGCCAGGCGTTTTGAAGGAAGCGGCCTGGGATTATCCATTGTTAACGGCATTGCACGGGTACTCGGAGCTAAGGTTGAGCTTGTTTCAGAGAAGGGTAAAGGCTCCCGGTTCAGTTTGATTTTTCCGTTGAATGAAACAAACATGGGTAATAAGGCCGAAACAACAGAGCTCCTTGCCTCATCTCCGGTGGTTTTGATTGCCGAAGACGAAGATTCCAATTATTTTGTATTGGAACTTTTGATGAAGCAAATGGTTGTGGCTGAGGTGCTAAGGGCAGTGGATGGCAAAGAAGCTGTTGCACTGGCACAAAAACGTGACGATATCGGACTGATATTGATGGACATAAAAATGCCGGAAATGGATGGATTAGAAGCAACAAAGCTTATCAAAGCCAAAAGGCCTGATTTGCCAATTGTTGCCATCACAGCTTTCGCCATGAGTGGAGATGAACACCGGATTGTTGAAGCGGGTTGCGACGATTATATGGCCAAACCCATTTCGATGAAATTGCTCATCGAAAAACTCAAAAAATTCGGACTAAAACTTAAAGGCTAGGCTGTTGCCAATTGGAATAACAGCCCGAAATCGCTAAATTTGAACTATATGACGAAAAAGAACAAGAACATAAATGCAGAGTCGCTTCAGTTGAAAAAGGATGCCAGCCTGCTTCATGCCTTATTTGATAATCATCCCAACGCAATGGTTTTTGTTGATGATAATTTCAAAATTCAGTTTTTCAACAAAAAAGCAGTTGATAGTGCATTGTTCTTCGAAAAGAAACAAATGAAGCTGGCCGATGATATTCATGACTTTGTTACCGGAGAAGATCCCCAAACTTTTGACGACCTTTTTTATAAAGCATTGAAAGGCAATCAACAATCTTTTATCAAGTCCTATACGATTGAGGATAAAGCATATTACCTTCAGTTTGATTTTCAGCCGGTAACAGATCTGGAAGTTTTCAATGGTGTTTTTCTGCAGGTGAGCAATGTAACTTCAAACTTGCAGGATCTGCGCAATGTTAGCCTTACCCAGGCCGCGCTTTACGAAAGCGAGCAACGTTACAAAATGCTTGTCGAAAGTGCATTTGATGCCATTTATGTGATACGGGATTATAGGTTCGAATACGTGAACAAACGCTATGAAGAACTTACCGGGTATAGTTTCAAAGAAGTAACCGATCCTGATTTTAACATCGCACAAACGCTCACCGATAAAAGTAAATTCATTATGGAGGAGCGCTTCGAGGCACGCAAAAATGGTAAAAACATTCCCTCTAAATATGAATTTCAGGTTAAGCGAAAAGATGGTAAAGTGGTGGATGTGGAAATTTCTACTGCTCAGTTGAAGGCCGAAAATGGGGTAGTCGTTTTAGGCATCATGCGCGATATTTCTGATCGCATCGAAATACAAAAGGCACTTAAACGCGAAAGAACTTACTTTAAACATTTGTTCGAGAGCATTCCGTTTGGTGTTGTGATTCTTAGTAATCAGGATGTGGTGCTGGATTGCAACCAAACATTTTTAAAGATGTTTGCTTACAAAAAGACCCAGGTAATTGGCAATCCGATCAACGACCTTATTGTTCCGGATTTTCTAAAGAAAGAAGGAAATGACCTGACAATCGATGTGGCATTAGGCAAAGTGATTATTTCGGAAACAACACGCAAAACTGCTGATGGTAACTTGATGCAGGTATCCATTCATGGGCATCCGGTTACCCTGCCCGATGGCAGCCAGATTATCTTTGGAGCTTATCAGGATATTACTGACCGCAAAAAAACCGAACAGGCACTGGAGCAGGAACGCGAGCTTATGAATGCACTGATGGACACCATCCCGGATACGATTTATTTCAAAGATACCAGTAGTAATTTCCTTAGGATTAATAAGGCCCAGCTTAATGCACTGGGGGTAGAGAAACAAGCCGATGCCATCGGGAAATCAGATTTCGACTTCTTCGACCATGAACATGCACAGCGTGCCTATGAAGAAGAACGTAAGGTGATGTCGATGGATAAGCCGCTGATAAACAGAGTTGAAAAAGTGGAGACTGCCATCGGAACACGATGGTTTTCGGCTACTAAAGTCCCTTTAAAAAATGGAAATAAGGAGATAATAGGGCTCGCTGGTATTTCGCGCGATATCACCGAATTAAAATCTCTGGAAGAGAACCTGCGCAAAAACGAAGCCTACCTCAGCGAGCTGAATGCCGAAAAGGATAAGCTTTTCTCCATTATTGCACACGATCTGCGCGCACCATTCAATTCTTTCATTATGTTGTCGGAATTGTTTGTTGACGAACAATATAACCTGAGCCTCGAAGAGATGCAGCGCATGGCTGTTTCTATGCACAAAGCCGCCTCCAACCTTTCTGATTTGCTCGACAACTTATTGGACTGGTCAAGGTTGCAGCGAAATATTTTCCAGGTCGAAAAATCAAGGATTAAACTTAATATCCTGGTTGATGAAATCCTGGATATGTTGAGCGATACCATCAAACAAAAAAAACTGAAACTGAAGGTTGAGGTAGCTGAAAACTTCAAAATGAATGCGGACAAACGAATGGTGTCGGGCATCCTGAGAAACCTTTTGTCCAATGCCATAAAATTTACGCCTGAAGGTGGAAATATCCGGATTGATGCCGGCAC
>JAQVGO010000151.1 GCA_028696715.1 Bacteroidales bacterium | reverse complement strand
CGTGGGCGAACTAATCCAGTATCACAGCCAATGCAGGCAGCTCGACTACAGACCACAAACCGATGGAAGCATTCAAATAACACACCACGGAAGTGAGCCTATTCATGGCCTTAGCTTTATCACAAGGCACAAAAACATCAGCATCACAAACAAAACTTTCCAAAGCCGCCTGACAGGCAACGAGCTGATTTTTTGGTTCGACCTTCAGCCCGGAGAAACAGTCACCATCCAACCAAAACGCTGACCTTCGACCTTTCGACCTTCCGACCTTCGACCTTCGACCTTCGACCTTCGACCTTCGACCTTTCGACCTTCCGACCTTCGACAATCCTCCTCCCTCCGCAACCGTTATAACCCCACTTCCGCATCTTTTATGGGCATAATTTCAAACAATTACATTTTATATCTGTTAATTTGTTAACACTTACGTAAAACCTAAAAAATATACTATATGACACACTCCTTTCCATTTACAATCCCAAAGCAAGCTGCTGAATTGCTCAACAACAGCCCGTCGGCCACGCTTTTCGAAAACTATGAAGCCCTTGCAGATGCTGCAACTGGCGGAAAAGATAATCTGAGTTTCGAGGTAGCCTATGAAGTACCCGGAAAAGGTAAACTTGTCGAAGCCATCGTTCATCGCGTAACCAACGGCATTTCGGCCAACTATACCGAACCCTATATGCGCCGCCGCGATCCTGATACCATGCTGATTGCCGACGACATGCCCTCTGATAAACTACGCTACGAAACCAAGATCGGTAAGCCTTTTGAGCCACTGCGGCAGGAAAGTTTTGAATGGATGAAAAAGCAGGAGCTCGCCTATTTCTTCTTCAAAATCGGCCTTCTCGACGACAGTCCTTATGGCTTAGCCATAGCCCCTGCCAATGCTGGTTTTTTTGCCATGGGCTTGGCCATGCTGCAAAAAATCGTGCCAGTGAGTGCCATCCCAGCCGAAACAGCAATCAAAGCAGTAGTATATGTGGCACCACCTTTCCGACACACCCATTTCGATGGCAAACAGATTGTAGTGCACAACCGCACCGAAGAAACCTATGAAGTGTTTTCTTACAACCTCTATCCGGGCCCCAGCGCCAAAAAAGGCATTTATGGCGTATTGCTCACCATTGGTGAATACGAAGGCTGGGCAACAACCCATTGCTCGGCAGTGGAATCGGTAAGTCCGTACGATAATGTGATTCGCTTTATGCACGAAGGTGCCAGCGGTGGTGGTAAGAGTGAAATGTTACAACATATTGTGCGCGAAAGAAGTGGCGAAGTGTTGATTGGCGAAAACACCAAAACAGGCGAACGACGGACTATTATCATTCCACGATTCTGTGAAACCCATCCCATTTGCGACGATATGGGCATGGTGCATCCTTCGTTTCAAACAGGCAGCGGACGCTTACGTATTATGGATGCTGAAAATGCCTGGTTTATTCGTACAGATAACATCACAGGCTATGGCGTTGATCCTACCCTCGAAAAGATCACCATTAATGCCAAACAGCCTTTACTTTTCCTGAATATCCAAACTAATCCCGGCGGCACCGCTCTCATCTGGAACCATATCGAAGACAGCCCCGGAAAGCCTTGTCCAAACCCAAGGGTAATCGTGCCCCGCGAAATGTTCGAGGGAACCCTAACTATTCCGGCATCTATTGATGTTAGGAGCTTTGGCGTGCGCACTCCCCCAAGCTCTTCCGAGCAACCCGGCTTTGGGATTGTTGGTCTGTTCCATATCCTGCCTCCGGCATTGGCCTGGCTCTGGCGCCTTGTATCGCCCCGCGGTCATGCCAATCCAAGCATCATCAGCACTGATGGAGGTATGGGAAGCGAAGGCGTAGGTTCTTTCTGGCCTTTCGCAACAGGCAAAAAAGTAAACCATGCCAATGTACTCCTCGATCAGATCATTCAAAATACGCGCACACGTTATGTGCTTACCCCAAATCAATATGTTGGCGTATGGAAAGTTGGTTTCCGGCCGCAGCTGCTGATGCGCGAATACCTTACAAGGCGCGGCACAGCTCGTTTTAGGGCTGATCAGCTGAACGCTGCACCAAGCAGTTTGCTGGGCTACGAACTCAACTACCTTACCATTGAAGGTTCCAAAGTTCCCTCGCGATTCCTCAAGGTTTACAAACAACCCGAAATGGGCATGGAAGGCTATATGAAAGGTGCTCAGATGATTGATGAATTCTTTCAGAAAGAATTACCGCAATACCTTACAGACGATCTTTCTGTTTTGGGAAGAGACATTATCGAAACATGCCTCGAGCATGGCTCCCTGGCCGATTACGAAGCACTTATACCCAAGACACATCACTAAGAATAAAACCCAAAAAGCCACACACAACTGGATTTATAACAATTGTGTGTGGCTTTGCTTTTAAGTGATTAAACATTAGCTTTGCCATTAGCTTGTTTCAAAAGCTGTCAGATTGTAAACACAGCATAAAGCGGGATATTTTCCAGCCAATCATCATCCCTGTAAAAACTCATGGAAGTCCTGATGGCACGGGTAGATTTGTATTTATCCACAAACACTCTCAAACTTTTAGCCTTAAGATTTTCCTCTGCTTTTACTTCAACCGGAATTATGCTATTCTCTTGTTGTATTATAAAATCAAGTTCTGAAGTACCATTTGCAGCAGACCAATAAAATAAGCCATACTTAATTTTCAATTCCTGGCTAACAAACTGCTCCGTCATGGCACCCTTATGTTCAACAAGAATTTGATTTTTATGCAGCAAGATTTTCTCCCCAAGACCGGCCATTGCGTTAAGTAAACCAATATCCAAAAGATAGAGTTTAAACGCATCCATATCAGCATATGCCAGGAGGGGAATGCCGGGTTTTGTGATTCTGTTGCTTTTATGAACCAATCCTGAATTGACAAGCCAATTAATAGCGCTTTCGAATTCTTTTGCCCTTGCCCCTGTTCTCAGCTGGCCATAAACAAACTTCTTGTTCTCTTTTGCCAATTGCCCTATGATTGACTGCCAAACCAACCTGATTTTGGGCACAGATTCGATGGGTGCATGCTTGGAGAAATCATTTTCATAGCCATGAAGGATATTGCTTTGTATAGCCCTTACTTGTTTCAGATTATTACTGTCAATATATTCATTAACTGCTTCAGGCATACCACCAACAAAGTAGTATATCCTAAGCAGCGAAATCAGTTTTTCGTGGAATGCAAAAAGGACTTCCCAATTTTGTTCTTTTAGGTTTTTCAGCAACAACTCTTCCTTGATGTTGAGCAAAAATTCCTCAAAATTCATTGGATATAACCGCAAGAAATCAACTTTACCCACAGGAAAAGTATGTCCTTTTTGTAATGAAACACCTAAATATGAGCCGGCTGCCATCAAGTAATACTGTGGAGCATTTTCATAAAAATACTTGAGAGCAGTCAAACCACCTTTAGCTTCCTGAATCTCATCAAGAATGATTAAGGTTTCGTTGTCAATGCTAATACCTGTTTCAATTTCAAACACGGTAATGATCCGAGCTATGTCCAAATCGGACTCGAAAACATGCTGTAAGTTAATATTGCTTTCAAAATTGATATACACATGTTTCTTGAAATAGCTTGAGCCAAAAGCCTTCATAACCCATGTTTTCCCAACTTGTCGTGCACCTTGAATAATTAAAGGTTTTCGGTTTTTTTTACTTTTCCACTCTTTTAAACGATCAAAAATCAACCTGTACATATACTTTTTTTGCAAATATACCCTATATTCCTTTGAATAAATGTATTGTACTACATTTTTTCCTTTATAAAAATGTAATCAACATCATTTATTCCTTTGAATAAATGTATAAAGTCTATAATCCATTCAACTCGACCAATGAGCGGGAAGCGGGAAGCAAGACAATGAACCCATAAACTCATCAAGCCGCATACATATATACAAATCAACCTCAATCTTTGAATTTTGAATTCTGAATCTTCAAATCCTCAAATTCCTCAAATCTTCAAATAATTTTGACCCATAAATCCTTCCCTACAATACCATCTCCGGAATCTCACCTTCAACAATCAGCTTACCTTCTGTTTTCGCAACAATCTCTTCCACACTTACGCCAGGAGCCCGTTCGAGTAGTTTAAAACCTTGTTCGGTTACCTCCA
>JAQVGO010000049.1:13810-18304 GCA_028696715.1 Bacteroidales bacterium | reverse complement strand
AAATTATGGTTATCAGAATTTTGGATTCATGCTATATTTTTTCAATTCCTTGCCTGATTATGTAGTTGTCGGCATCACTTCAAAAGGATTTTTTTTATGTAGGTATCAGTAGCTGTTGAAAACCGAAAAAGATACAATTTTGACTTCAATGGTAGATTTAAAGTGTTGGTTCCGGCTTCAAGCGTTAGATTTTCGGCAATGCAATGTCCCTGGATATCAAAGATACTAAGCGACGCAGTGGTCTGAGCCTTAATAATTACCATGCTTTGTTCAGCACTTTGTTGCACGGTAAATCCGGAAAGTTTTGCGGTATTTGGCTTGTTCCTGATTCCGACCGGATTTCTGTTGAGGTTAAATGAAAATGGATGTGACCAAATGAGGTCATACATACCATCATTATTAAGGTCGGCATTAGTCGCAACAATTGTACTTGCCGGCGTTCCGTTGCAGATCAGCCGTTTTTCGCTAAAATCACCAAATCCGTCATTTGCATACCACACTATTTCACCTTCTTGAAATAATGCTGCAACTATATCAAGGCTGCCATCTTCATTGATATCTGTGGTGGTAACAGCCTGGCATTGTAAGGTGTTTTCAACGGCTTCTGTATAGCTAAAAAATCCATTGCCATCATTGGCATACCAGCTGATTTCGGAGTTAGAGTTGCCGTCAATGATCAGATCCATGCTGTTGTTGCCATCCAAATCAGCAGTGCTTATCATAAAGCAAAACCCATTGTTTGCGATGGAATTGGATCGGGCAATATCGTGGGTTGTAAAGAGGCCGTTGTTGTTCATATAAACCAATACCTGGCCGCTTCCAATGATAATATCTTTAAAGCCGTCGCCATCAATATCAGCAATGGAAAATGCATAATATTCAAAGTCGTCATTTGGTGTTGTTATTTTATTGAAATTGCCATTTCCAAGATTGTAATACACTATGATATTGGTGTGATCCAGAACGACAATATCGGGTTTGCCATCGTTGTCGATATCAACAATTTCTATATCCTCCGGATGCACTAATCCTGTATCGAGTGGTATTTCGTTTGGAAAATTTCCATCAGCATTTGGGAACCAATACAATGAATTGGCGACCAGCGAAATTCCTGCAATATCATTCCAACCATCCTGATTCAGATCACCTGCTGCCACACCTTCGGGTGTGTCGATATTGGTGGTAAGTATGAGTTGTTCGCCAAAACTTTCCTCACCGGTATTGAAGAACACAGAAATTTTATCGTTGTTGTGATATTTTTGTGAAGTGATCAAATCCTTGAAACCATCGTTGTTCAGATCGGTTGCCACAATTTTGGTAATCCCAAATACATCGGGATCTATCACTTGTGGTGGATCGAATTGGGCGAATAATGAATAATTAATACAAAGCATTAAAAATGAGGCGAATAGAATTTTCATGGCAGGAAGACAATTGATTTTGTCCTCAAATATATACGATTTGGTTAATGCGTATTTGTTTTTTTTGATATCATTAACAGTTTTTATTTGAATGATGTAAATGTGAATATGCTGATTTGCAGACAATTTGTTGCACACAGTGGTTTGGAGAAACTACAATTGAGCCCACTCCAAATAGTCAAAAAAACTGCTGAATTTTAGCTTTTTGATCCCTGTACCCTAAAGTGGGAAAGCAAAAAATCAGTAGTTTAAGAAAGTCCCCCTTGGATGATTTAGGGGTAAATTGACTTTTCAGAGTAGATTCACAACTCAATTTAAATATCCACACCACAAGAGAATGAAGTTGTGTAATTTCTACCAATCATGCAACTGCTCGCAAATATAAAAGCATATACCTGCTGGTTTTTCAACCACAAGTTCTCCAAAAAGTTTTTTCAGGAAGAAGTTGTTCAGCAAATAAATGGCTGGCTAAAACAAACTAAACTTCACATAGCGTTTTGGATTTGCTTTGATGTCTTCGAGTAGGTTGTTAAGTGCTTCAGAAGAATGTTGAAGACCAAGATAGAGCGAATCGTTCTGCATGAGTTTGCCCATAGTGCCTTGTCCCTGATTGATGCCGGCAATTAGCAGGTTTATTTCGGCCAGGGCAATTTTCGCTTCGCGGATGCTTCCGGCCACATCAGCCACGGCAAGTGAATCGCTAAAGCTGGCAACATTATTAATTATACGGTCAATTTCGCGGGTGTTGTGTTCCAGATTTTGAGTGATCATTTCAACATTGTAGAGGATGGCGGCTATTCTGTTACGTTCTTCCACTACCATCGAATCGATATTGGCAGTAGTGCTTTCAACGTTTTTAAATGTATTGCTGATGTTTTGCAGACTGCTCATGATATTTTCTTTGGCATTCTCGTTCAGAATGGCTTGTAATGCCACCACAACGGAATCAACAGAAGAAAGCAGGCCTTCGGCTTTATTTTTGAGTGGTGCAACCTGTGCGTTCACTTCTTCCATCAAGCTGGCTTCGATCGAGCTCATCAAAGTGTCGCCGCTTTGGAGTTTGTTGGTGGCATTACCCAGCTGAAGATCAATAGCTTTTGATCCCATCAGGTCGGAGCTGAAGATACGTGCCACGCTGTTGGACGGTACAGGAAAATCGGTGTGGATCGAAATCTCAACGATGATGTTACCATTCATGGCCGGATCGAAATACAAATCACTTACCTGACCTATACGCAAGCCATTGATAACAACCGGATTGGCCTTTACCAATCCGTTTACCTCAGCATAACGGGCGTAAAAAACGCGATCTTTTTTGAATACGTCTTTTCCTTTTAAGAAATTAAAGCCCCATACAAATAACAATAAGGCTGAAATAAATGATAAGGCCACTAAATAAGGTCGTTTTGCTTTCACTTTATTGGTGTTTTGAGGTCATTTCTTTTGATTATTATAAACAAAGATACAATCTTTTAAACTATCAACTGCTTGGGGGTCACCTATTGTTTGTTAACTTTAGTGCCTCCTCGTTGCTGATGCGTTTGTCCTGATAAAAGGCAGCAACAAAGGCGTCGCGATAGCCCTTTTGTTTCATCAATGCCTGATGATTTTGGGCATCTTGCAGTTTAAGAAAAGCACCACTGGTATATTTATACAAGCCGTTATGTTCATAACTGTACAGATCGGAAATATTTTTTAAGCGGTGATCCGTCGCAGCCAGGGCTCTTGGACTGGTCATAAACTGAACCCTGTAAATTACCTGTTCGGGTGTTGTAATTGTTTCGTTATCAGTGGTATTTGAAGGTTCTTCCACTGGAAAATCCGGAGTGAGGATGGCCCGTTGTTCGGCAGTGAGTTGTGGTGGCAAAGTATTTTCGCGTTCATACTCCTGTTTAAATTCTTTAAATGCCCTGTAGATTGCCGAAGCCATATAAACTTTTCCTTCTTCCGACAGCAGAAATGCTTCTTCTTTTTGATTGGAGATAAAACCCAGCTCAACCAGCACACTGGGCATAGTGGTACGATAAAGCACCAGAAATCCGGCTTGCTGCACACTTCGGTCTTTGCGGCCAACGCGTGTTGTAAATTGTTCCTGGATTTTTTGGGCCAGCAAAATACTTTGGTTTTTGTATTCGCTCTGATACAACGAAAGCGCAATATAGGCTGCGGTGCTGTTTGGATCGAAGCCGCCATACTCGTCATCGGCATTATCCTCGTATAGGATGGCTGCATTTTCGAGCTTGGCCACTTCCAGATTGGCCTGGCTTCGATGGTCGCCCATCACGAAGGTTTCGGCACCATAAACAGAAGTGGTTCTTACTGAGTTGCAATGGATTGAGATGAAAACATCAGCATTGTTTTGGTTGGCAATGGCCGCCCGGCGATGCAATTCCACAAACTCATCCTTAGTGCGTGTGTAAATTACCTGTACATCGGGCAGATATTGCTTGATATAATTCCCTGTTCGCAAGGCAACATCCAGCACTATGTCTTTCTCTTTCGATCGTCTTCCAATGGCTCCCGGGTCTTTGCCTCCATGTCCGGGATCAATCACTACTGTGCGGATTTTGCTCCCCCTTTGTGCCAAAGTGCTTGCCGGTAAGCTAAAAAACATCAGGATTACAACAAAAACAACTGTCCATCGTTGAATCACTATACGTTGGGTATTCGCTTTTTGAAAGTATATTTGCAAGCTGTAATTCATAAGGCAAATTTAACCAGATTCATAACATTGTTGGCATCTAAATCACATCCTTTTATCACCAATGCCTTTAGCTTTTTGCTTGTTGTGCTGTTTTTACTTTTATCGCTGAGTTCGGTATCCAAAGCAGCAGTACCTACAAATAACGTAATTGCAGGGATTTTCGTATATCCAGATACGCTGATTCGACCGGATTCGCTGATTCAACCTGACACCTTGAAACAATCTGACACCTTAAAGTTAAATCTTGTTCGTGATAGCCTAAATTTTCCTGACAAGGTGGTTTACAAAGCTGACAGCGTGGATGATCAGCATGAAGTGCCGGCGATGACACTAAACGACAGCCTTGCAAAGCGCGACACTACTGCAAAA
>JAQVGO010000049.1:0-13710 GCA_028696715.1 Bacteroidales bacterium | reverse complement strand
AGGTCAGCGATCGGGCGTGGTGATTCCTACCTATGGCGAATCGTCAAACAGAGGATTCTACTTTGAAAATGGCGGTTTTTATTGGGCAATCAGCGATTATGTTGATCTGAACATTTTAGGTGATATCTACACCCGTGGAAGCTGGGCAATAAAACCAACGATGCGCTATACCAAACGATACAAATACAATGGTATGTTTAATACCAGTTATGCCATCAATATCACCGGTAACGAAGGATCTACAGATTATCGCAAAAGCCGCGACTTCAGAATCAGATGGACACACAGGCAGGATGCCAAAGCCCGGCCTGCCGGACGTTTTAGTGCTGATGTGTTTATCGTGAGTTCCAACTTCAATACCTTTAATCCGGTAACCACAGAAAATTACCTGAGCAATGAATTCAAATCCAGTATTGCCTATCAAACCAATTGGGACAACAAGTATTTCCTGACTTTGAATGCCAGTCACCGGCAGAACACCAAAACCAAAATGGTAGATGTTACCCTTCCGGAAATGACTTTTTCGGTCAACAGACTCTATCCATTGAAACCTGAAAATCCCGTAGGACGCAGCAAATGGTATGAAGAGCTGAATATCAGTTACAATATGAATGCACGCAACAGCCTTAGCCTGCCCGATAGTATGATCTTTCAATCTGATGCACTCTCGAAGATGCAAAATGGTATTCAGCATAATTTGCCTTTGAATTTACCGCTCAAGGTGTTTAAATATTTCACCCTGACTAATTCAGTAAGGATAACCGACCGGATGTATTTTGATTATAAAAAAAGGAGCTGGAGCAACGACACATTGTTCACGGGTAACGATACCATTGTAGGCTATGTGAAAACCGATACAATCAAAGGGTTTAATAATGTGGTTGATTTCAACCTATCTACCAGCCTCACTACCAAGCTATATGGTATGGTAAGTTTTAAGAAAGGCCCCATCCGGGCTATCCGACATGTAATAACACCTCAGATTAGCTTTACCTATACACCTGCTTTTAGTGATCCGTATTGGGGATATTACGACAGCTATATCGATGGTGAAGGAGACGAGCAGCTTTATTCTAAATACGATGGTGCCATCTATGGCTCACCACCCAAGGATAAATCGGGGCAGATCAGCTTTGGTTTTAGTAATAACCTCGAAATCAAAGTGCCTTCGCGAAAAGATACGATCACCGGGATGAAAAAAGTGGTGCTTATCGAGGAACTCTCTGTTAGGGGGAGCTATGATTTGGCGCGCGATTCACTTAATTTTTCTTACATCACCCTAAGTGGTCGTACCAAGCTGTTCAAAAACCTGAATATCCAATACAGCAGCAGTTGGGATCCGTATGTTTTAGATTCGGCCGGCCGGCAGATCAACCGTTTTGAATGGGATGAAAATAAACGTCTGTTGCGAAAAACCCAATCCAGCTGGAACTTTAGTTTGAACTGGAATCTGCGACAGCAGGATTTTGCCAAAGACAAAAATAAAGATGCCACCGCCACCGCAGAACCAAAAGACGAGCTGCTGAGAGATTCGCCTTTTGGCAGTGAAGAAGAACTGGCCGAGATCAACCGAAATCCGGATGACTACATCGACTGGTCGGTACCCTGGTCGCTTTCGCTCAATTATACGCTACGCTATACCAACCGCTTGAGCTATCTTGATTTTGTGAGATCCGATGAAAAAAAGATCGTACAAAACCTGGGCGTTTCAGGTGAGGTAAATATTACACCCAAGTGGAAGTTCACCTTTAGAACAGGATGGGACTTTGATGCAAACGACCTTTCCTATACCTCGGTAAACATCTACCGCGATCTGCATTGCTGGGAAATGCGTTTCAGTTGGATACCACTCGGAATGCGCAAAAGCTGGAACTTCTCTATCAACGTAAAAGCTTCGGTGTTGCAGGATCTTAAGCTCAACAAGAAAAAAGACTTCCGGGATATTTAGCAAATTACTCTATCTGCTTAAAATATTCATTCAACAATTGTTGTGCAGCCACATAAGCTGTGAGCCTTTGTTGTTTTATGGCCTTTTCCATTTCAGGAAGCTGGTTATAGAGATCAGAATTTTCATAAAACCTGCGTTTAAGTGCTTCATCTATTGTGTCGTACATCAGTTGTACGTCCTGTTGGGTACGTTTGTGCAACAGATAGCCGTTGGTTTTGATGGTTTGTATATGGCTGGTTACCATTTTCCATACCTCTGCAATACCTGTTTGTTGTGTTGAAGAACAGGTGAGCACCTTGGGCTCTACCCCTGATTCGGAAGGCGGAAAAAGATGTAATGCACTTTCGCATTCGGCTTTGGCTCTGTTGGCTCTGGCAATATTGTCGCCATCAGCTTTGTTCACTACAATACCATCAGCCATTTCCATGATCCCTTTTTTGATGCCTTGCAGTTCGTCGCCGGCACCACTGATCAGGATGAGCAGGAAGAAATCCACCATGCTGTGCACGGCAGTCTCAGATTGACCAACGCCAACAGTTTCAACAAAGATATTATCGAAGCCGGCAGCTTCACAAAGGATGATTGTTTCGCGGGTTTTGCGTGCCACACCACCCAGCGTACCCGAAGACGCAGAAGGTCTGATGTAGGCATTTGGATGTGCCGAAAGCTGTTCCATGCGGGTTTTGTCGCCCAGTATGCTTCCCTTTGATCGTTGACTGCTGGGATCGATGGCCAACACAGCAATTTTTTGGTTTTGTTCGCAAAGCAATACACCCAGGGCTTCGATAAAGGTGCTTTTGCCTGCGCCAGGAACGCCGGTAATACCTAACCGAAGTGCTTTTCCGGAATGAGGAAGACAAGCTGCAATGATCTGCTGGGCTATTTGTTGATGTGCCGGCAAATTGCTTTCAATCAGCGTAATGGCTTTGCTAAGCAAAACCATATCTCCACTTAGTATCCCATCGACGTAGGTCTGTAACGGAAGCAACTGCTGCTTGCGGTTTTTCAGCCTTTCAATTGCAGCATTATTAAGAGATGCCGGCTGTTCGATGCCTGCATTTACCTTTAAAGCACTTTCTTTGATGGGTTTTTGATCTTTCATGGAGCAAAAATTTTCTGGCTACAAAGTTAATTTAAACCATTGTAATCAGAAAAGGCTGCAAGTACACTTCATTTGTGGCCTCTATGACATCAAGGTTCCACTGAGAGCTCTAACCTGCGGCCCTCCCGATTTAAAATCGGGATGCTCTGCCAACTGAGCTTTCAAATCGGCATAATGTATCTCAAATTAGTAAAAAAGGCTGCAAACCTTTGAAAGGCAGCAACCTTAGTACTTCATGTCTCCCCGGCAGGGCTCGAACCTGCGACCCGCTGATTAAGAGTCAGCTGCTCTGCCAACTGAGCTACGGAGAGAATCAAGGGTGCAAAATTAATGATTTTTTAGGATTATGGGAGCTTTGGCTCAACTAAAATTCTGCTATTGCTTGAATAAATTTCTGAGGGTAGCATAACTCGAACCTGCGACCCTCCCGATTTAAAATCGGGATGCTCTGCCAACTGAGCTACGGAGAGAATCAGGGGTGCAAAACTAATGATTTTTTAGGATTATGGAAGCTTTGGTTTGGCTAAAATTCTGCTATTGCTTGAATAAATTTCTGAGGGTAGCATAACTCGAACCTGCGACCCTCCCGATTTAAAATCGGGATGCTCTGCCAACTGAGCTACGGAGAGCTTTTTGTAGGAATGCAAATTTGATTTATTATCCTGCTAACAGAGTTTTTTGCCTTTGAAGCACTATTATTCGATTCACTGTAAGAATTTTTAAATAATCTTTTTTATTGAGAGAACAGCTTTTAGCTTTGTGTAAAAATAAGTCATCAAACTGCTGATTGTAAGTATGATAAGTAGCCAGATCAGGTATTGTATTGTTGTTTGTGTGCGGTATAGCTCCGTTGCAATGTTGCCAATGAGCAACCACTGTATTACATAAAAGACGGTTGCATTTTTGCCGCAAAATTGCAAATAACGAAAAACATGATTGTCGGGTATTTTTTTTACAAGGTAGTACCAACTGATTGTCCACCATATCAAAAAGCCAAAAACCCAGATTACAAATAGATACTCATGATGATAATAAGCTGACAAGTTTATACTTGTTTTAAAACCAAAGAGAAAACTTATTGAAAGAGCAAGTAGAAGTACTATCCAAATGATTCCCATAAAATTATTTAAGCGGACTAAATGGTATTGTTTTGATAGTAGATAGAAAATATAACCTGCCAAAGGATAACTAAACCATGGAAAGAATGGAAAATATGACCAAGATGTTACGCCAGTGAAAAACGACTGGATGAATAAAACCGAACGATTTTCACTGGCAAATATTGAAAGCTGACTACTTGCCAGGATCGTTATCAAAAGAGTTATCAACCAGAATAATAAATTCTTTTTTAATAGCACTTTGAGGCCGGCAAAAACCATCAGGCTGATTCCTGCCAGAAATAAGATATCCACACCAAAGACATAGGTCCAGGGATCAATTCCGATTATTTTTCCCTGAGAAAACCTGATCAACAAATTGAAGTTCAGGCCGATATTAAGCAAAAGTCCCAACATGATGAGTTTGATTCCGCGCATCAGAAGCGAAAGAGGTGGCACTGCTTTTCGTGCCACAAAATAACCCATCACAGCCATAAATACCGGAGCAGCCGGCGGTCCACCCATAAATAATGACAAACTCCCAACAGGGCTTTCATAAAATGCTGGTAAAGCGAAAAGCTCGGTAAGATGAACCTGAACCATCATCACCACCGCTATACCTTTGAGCAAATCGGGCAGTAGTAATCGGGAATTAAGGTTGGTAGTCATCAATGTATGTTTTCAGAACAAGCTTGTAAGTGAGTCATCAACGCTATAAAAATAAATAATTCAATTGACTGATACAGCTTTTGAAGGCAATATAAGAACTATTTCGATGCTTTTGAGAACGAAGGCACAAATAGTTTTTATGAATTGCATTTCTAATGAAATATTGAAAATCAAATAAATAAAAATCGTCTTAATTTATTGTTTCATTACATGTACTGCTCTTTCAATAGCAGATTGAATATCAACGCAATTGTTTTCTTCGCCAACTTCATCAATTATACCTGCTTTACGCAAACTGGCCACGAGTTTGCTTCCGGCACCCGAAAACACAATCTGAATACCGTTATGTGCCGACCTGTGAATGAATGATTTGAGATTACTTAAGCCGGTTGAATCAATAAATGGAACCCGCCGAAGCCTGATGATACGAACTTTGGGTTTGTCGCCAGCTAGCTTTTCGGCAGCTTCAAACTTGTTGGCAATACCGAAAAAGAAGGGGCCGTTTACCTCAAACACTTCCACACCTTTTGGTATCTGAAGGCTGTCGCCTTCGTCAGTCAGCTCTTTGTTCTCTGCCTCCACTTCCATATTCAGCACGGCCACATCGGTAGTCTCAATCACACGCTTCAGGAAAAGCAATACAGCAAGCAGCAAACCAAACTGAATAGCTACCGTTAAATCGATCAAAACTGTAAGGAAAAAGGTTGTGAGTAAAACAGCAACATCACTTTTGCTGTTGTTGAACAATGCTTTAAACGAACGCCACTCACTCATATTATAGGCCACCACTACCAGGATCCCAGCCAGCGTACTCATAGGAATTAATCGTGCATAACGACCAAAAAATAGCATGATCAACAAAAGTACAACTGCATGTATTATACCTGCCACTGGTGTTTTTCCGCCATTACGGATATTGGTCATGGTGCGGGCGATGGCACCTGTTGCCGGAATACCACCAAAAAGCGGGGTGATGATGTTGGCAATTCCCTGTCCGATCAGCTCAGTATTGGAGCGATGTCTTCCACCGGTGGCACCATCGGCTACCATGGCCGAAAGTAGTGATTCAATAGCACCCAGTATAGCAATTGTAAAGGCCGGAGCCAACAAATGCCTGAAGTTGTCGAAGCTGATAGCCGGAATTTGTGGAGCTTTTAATCCGCCGCTGATGGCACCAAAACGACTTCCAATGGTTTCAACAGGTAAATCCCAGAAGGTGGTCACAAGGGTGGTTAAGAGCAATGCTATTAAGGTTCCCGGGATACGCTTATTCACTTTCGGCCAGAATGCAATAATCAATACTGTTATTATTCCCAATGCCAGGGCATGCCAGTTTACGACATCAAAATGAAGAAAGTAAAAATTCCATTTTTCCAGAAAATCGGCTGGAACAGCTGCTGAAGTCTGCAAACCAAAAAGATCTTTTATTTGTGACGAAAAAATCACAATGGCTATCCCGCTGGTGAAGCCTACTATAATTGGATAGGGCATAAAACGAATGAGGGTTCCAAGTTGTAATACACCCATTATTACTAAAATAACACCTGCCATGATGGTGGCAACAATAAGGCCGTCAACACCAAATTGTTCCACAATGCCATACACAATCACAATAAAGGCACCGGTTGGTCCTCCAATCTGTACTTTGCTGCCACCAAGTGCCGAGATCAGGAAACCTGCGATTACGGCAGTGATCAAACCTCGTTCGGGGGCAACACCGCTTGCAATACCAAAAGCTATGGCAAGTGGCAGGGCAACAACACCAACAATAATTCCGGCAATCAGGTCGGCAACAAACTGGTCGCGGGTATATGTACGGATAGACGTAAGGAGCTTGGGATGAAAGACTTGCGTCACCGAATCCTTCCAGGGTTTTAAACTCATAAGGCACTAAGGAATCAGGGGCGCAAAGTTATCAAAGCTTTTGTCAATTCGCGATGAAGCGGTTAAGTTTTTTCTAAATCAATCACAATTACTTTAGTAAATCCCTTGAGATCACAATTTTTTGTATTTCAGAGGTGCCTTCGTATATCTGTGTAAGTTTGGCTTCGCGCATCAAACGTTCTACATGATATTCCTTGGTGTAGCCATATCCGCCGTGTATCTGAACTGCCTCGGTGGTCACTTCCATTGCGATGTCGGCCGCATATTGCTTGGCCATGGCACTGGCTACGCCATATGGTTTACCCTGATCCTTGAGCCAGGCAGCCTTGAGGCAGAGGTTGCGTGCGTTTTCAACTTTTACGGCCATATCGGCTATTTTAAAAGCAATTGCCTGATGGTTAGCAATTTCGGTGCCAAAAGCCTTGCGTTCTTTGGAATAAGCAACGGCACGCTCCAAGGCTCCGGAAGCCAGTCCGAGTGCCTGAGAAGCAATACCAATACGGCCGCCTTCGAGCACTTTCATGGCAAATTTAAATCCAAAGCCATCCTCTCCAATGCGATTCTCTTTCGGAATTTTCACATCGTTAAACATTACCGAATGGGTGTCGGAGCTGCGCATCCCCATCTTGTCCTCATGAGGCCCAAGAGTGATGCCCGGAGTGTTTTTTTCAATCACAAAAGCATTGATACCTTTATGTTTTTTTTCGGGATGCGTTTGCGCAATTAAAATGTATGTGGAGGCAGAATTGGCATTGGTGATCCAGTTTTTGGTGCCATTCACAAGGTAATAATCTCCTTTGTCTTCGGCAGTGGTACGCTGGCTTGTGGCATCACTTCCGGCCTCGGGCTCCGAGAGCAGGAAAGCACCAATCACTTCACCTCCGGCTAGTGGTTTCAGGTATTTTTCTTTGATATAATCCGATCCATAGGCTTCCAGACCGAAACAAACCAGCGAATTATTTACTGAAACGATCACGCTGGCAGAGGCATCCACTTTGCTTAGTTCCTCCATGGCCAGCACATATGAAACGGTATCCATACCGCTTCCGTTGTATTGCGGATCAACCATAATGCCCATAAAGCCCAGATCGGACAGGTTTTTTACATGATGAGCCGGAAACTCAGCTTTATAATCTCTTTCGATCACATCCTTGATCAGTTCGCGCTGTGCATAGTCGCGGGCAGCCTGCTGGATCATCAGCTGCTCTTCGGTAAATTCAAAATTCATTTTTTTTTGTTTTTTATGGTCAAATTAAAAATTATATTGTTCTTGTAATAGTATTTTACGCGCCTCATGGAATTCAGTAAGTAGATCGGTGATGATTTCTGCAGCAGCTTTTTCCTCGCTGATCAAGGCAGCTACCTGTCCAATTTCAAGTTCACCTTCTTTCAGGTCGCCTTCAAACATGCCTTTTTTGGCTCGTGCTCTTCCCAGGATTTCTTTTAGTTCTTCCGGACTGGCACAAGCTTGTTCAGCCACTTTGATTCGCTCATAAAAAGCGTTTTTGAGCAGCCTCACAGGCACTACTTTTTTCATGCTCAACATGGTAGCTCCATCTCCGGCAGCAACAACAGCCTGTTTAAAAGCTTCATGGGCCGATGATTCTGTAGCGGCCACAAAGCGCGATCCAATCTGCACGCCTTCGGCTCCCAATGCCAGTGCTGCCAGCATCTGACGGCCGGTAGCAATACCTCCGGCAGCTATCACCGGAATATTTACAGATTGCTTAATCAATGGTATGAGCGTCATGGTAGTGGTTTCTTCTATGCCGTTATGCCCTCCGGCTTCAAAGCCTTCGGCTACAATCGCATCAACCCCTGCTTCTTCTGCTTTACGCGCAAACTTTTGATTGGCAATTACATGCACTACCAATACGCCTGCTGTCTTGAGCCGTGATGTATATTTAGCTGGATTGCCGGCAGATGTGAAAACCACAGGTACTTCTTCGCGAATGATTATCTGGATAAGCTCTTCTGTATCAGGATAAAGTAAGGGCACATTCACACCAAATGGTTTGTTAGTAGCGGCTTTGCACTTACGGATATGTTCTTCAAGCACTTCCGGATACATGGAGCCGGCACCGATCAATCCCAATCCGCCTGAATTACTCACGGCAGAAGCCAGTTTCCAGCCACTGCACCAGATCATGCCGGCCTGTATGATGGGGTACTTGATACCAAAAAGCGAAGTGATCATAAAAGCGTAATTATTCCTCAACCTCGCCGTTCATGCTTTTCATCATGGCATCCACCAGGTTGTAAGCACCGTCCCAAATGTCGGTGATGGTGGCTTCGAGCATATAACAAGGTGTAGTGAAAACCATATTGGACGCATCATACACCACATCGCCATGTTCGGTTTGCACGTGCATCCCTCCCATGTTTTCGATCACCTCAATTGTGCCCTGATCACTTCCGATGGTCACATCTACTTCTCCAAGCACTTTTACAACAAAAGTGGGTGAAATACACATGGCTCCAATGGGTTTTTGTGCTGCATTCATTGCCTTGATGGCTTGTTCCACCTCAGGATTTACTTTGGCATTGGCACCGTCAAATGCAACAGTAGAAAGGTTTTTAGCTGCACCAAAGCCACCCGGAAAAAGGATGGCATCATAATCAGCCTCCTTAAATTCGCTCAGGGGCTTAATGTTTCCGCGGGCAATCCGGGCTGATTCAATCAGTACATTGCGTTTTTCGGGCATTTCTTCTCCGGTGAGGTGGTTGACCACATGATGCTGATCAATATCCGGTGCAAAGCATTGGTATTCGCCTCCGGCCTGAGCTATGGCAAGCATGGCCAAAGTAGCTTCATGGATCTCGGCTCCGTCATAAACACCGCAGCCTGCCAAAACAACTGCAAATTTCTTCATAGAATGTATTTTTTGGTTTGTTATCCTCTTTTGTAAACTATAGCAACAACTGTTACGTCATCGCCGCCCATATTGATGGTCATGCCATATGGCCGGTTAGCAGGAATGTTGATCTGCGCTTTTCCAGCATTTCCGGTCAGCTGTTGCCAGATGGTAACGGCCTGATGTACACCAGTGGCTCCTGTAGGATGCCCCCAGCCAATCAATCCGCCGGTGGTGTTCATGGGCATGGCTCCGTTGCGGGCAGTGTTTCCGGCTGCTACATATTCGGCACCCTTGCCTTTTTCGGCCAGTCCGAGTGCTTCAACAGCCAGCAATCCTGCTATGCTAAAACAGTCATGTGTTTCAATGGTGGCCACCTGATCTAAAGTGATTCCGGCTTTTTCAAGTGCCTGTTCAGCAGCTTTTTTGATGGTGGTGAGCTCCACAGGATCAACAGGGTCTTTGGTGATATTGCGCGTTACCTGTGACCAGCCGACAATTTCAACAGCCTGTGATTTGTCGATGCCCAGCTTTTGCAGCCCTTCTTCTGAGCTTATAAGAATTCCGGAAGCACCATCAGAAACCTTGGAGCAGTCGAGCACATTCAGGTGATCTACAAAGGCTTTTCCGTTGGGTTTCATTTTATCGTATAATCCTGCCAGGTCGGGAGTGGCATTGTGATGTTCCTGTGCATCAGGATCGAGGCGGGCATTTTCAATGGCATTTACAAACCATTGTCGCATACCGGCACGCGCATAGTCGTAGCCATATTTTTCATAATACACGCCTGCACGATCCGAAAACTGTCCTGGGAAAAAATAGGCATGACCACTTTTCCGATTTTGGTACCAGCCGGCTCCTGCCAGAATATCAGCTCCATAGATTGCTTTTACTGTGTTTTGAACTTCCACGCCAAGCGAAAGGGCCACTTCGGCTGTGCCTGCAAGCACCGAACGCATGCCGCTGACAAGAGAAAGACCTCCCGAAGCACAGGCACCTTCTACACTTAGCGAGGGTTTGTATTCGAGTTTGTCGTCAACCAAGCCGGCAAAACCACCCAGATGGGCTTGTTTGTTGAACCGTGCCGCCATAAAATTTCCAATCACGGTTTCATCAATTTTGTTGGCATTGCCAATTTGTTTTACAACACCTTTGCCGGCTTCGCTGATGTAATGCTCAATGCCAGGACGTTCTTTTTTAGGATTGAATTCTTTGCGGCCGGTTCCGAGTGATACGGTATTGTAACCGGCTGTCATATAGAGTTTTTTCTGCATAATCTTCAGTTTTTTGCATTAGGCGAAATAATTGTTGATGGGACCGTAGGCATGGAAGAAACCAGTAAGCATCACTGTATTCACATCTTCATCCTGATTGGCCACGCCATCGCTCACAAGCTTGCGCCCGATAGCATTGGAGTTTTGGCCGTATTTTACTGCCAGTTTCGCTCCGGGATTATTGGCTTGTTTCATGGCTTCAAAATATGGCCCAAAATGGCTGTCTTTGTCGGCAATACGCACAGCGGCTTTCCAGGGTTTATGGCCGGCCGGAAGCTCGCCCAATTCCTGATCGCAGGAGGCAGCAAATTCATCTACAGCAACATAGACTTGTTTATTAATATCGTAAACTGCTGTGATAGTTCCTTTTTCGTATTTCAGGAAACCGTCCTTTTGCACACCACTCGATTGCTGTCCGCCTTTTACGCCAAGTTCCATCAATTGATCCAGTATCGGACTGTGTAGTTCTTCATCCTTCATGTGAGGATTCATTACCTTCATGATAAACTGCACCACATCGATGCCCACATAATCAATCAACTGAAATATTCCCATTGGTCTGATGAGGAAATCCTGACTCACTTTGTTGATCATATAAACAGCTTCGTAAAAAGGCCTGTTTTTGGCCAGTTCCAGTGCCTGATTGATGCCGTATAAGGCATCACGCATAAAGTGTCCATTGCCAATAAATCCGGCAATGTCGTTACTGGGAACCACCACTTTACGAAGCGATTTGGCATAGTCCAGCGCAAATTGTTTCATTTCGGGCTGGCTTTTTTGAGTAACGATTAACTCAACCAGTTTCTGAACAGCAGGAGGATTATAAAAATGAAATCCAAGCACCCTTCCCGTAAGGTCGGCTTCCGATTCAATTATTTGAATTGGCACAGAAGAAGTATTGGTGAAATACCAGGGTTTATTGGGGTTATTTTCGTCAAGCTGTTTGAGTATCTTAACTTTGAGATCCTTGTTTTCGGTCACTGCTTCAAAAACAAGGCTGGAACGATAAGCTGTTTCCATTGCAGTGGTGGGGCGCACCAGTTTGATCACATCATGCACATATTGATCAATAATTTCGTAGTTTTCGACCAGATCAGCTCTGTCGGCATACATTTGCCTGAGCCAGACGGTTTTTTTCTCGGCAATTTTAATCACCTGCACACGAAGATAATCCATCAGTCCGGCCAGCCCCTCGTCGGAGAGATCAATGGCATTTAGCACAAAAGTTTTTCCTTTGTTTTCAGGTTTCAGGCTGATGTCGGCCATTTCCACAGCGGTAAGCAGTAAAATTCCACTGCCCATCTTTCCTGCCGCTCCGAGCACTGCAACCTGTTGTAAGCGTTCGTCGTAAGTCATAAGAGGTGTTATTTTTTGGGTTATTTACCAGTTTGGTTTTCTTTTTTCCAGAAAGGCTTTCATGCCTTCATGTCCTTCAGTGTTTTCGCCAAAGAGCGATCCAAAATGATCGGCTTCCAGTTCGCTGCCTGTTTCCATGTCTGTTTCAAGGGCTTTTCGGGTGAGCATTTTTACTTTTCGCACGGCTTGAGGACCCTTTTTGGCGATAGTTTCGGCCAGCTTGAATGCTTCATCGAGCAAGTGGTCGGGTTCGATAATTTGTTGAATCAAACCCATACGCAAGGCTGTTGAGGCATCTATCATCTCGGCAGAAGTGAGCAGGTAGAGGGCATTGCCAAGTCCGACCAGGCGAGGAAGACGCTGTGTTCCGGCAAAACCGGGAGTAAGACCCAGGTTCACTTCTGGTTGGCCAAATTTAGCTTTGGCAGATGCGATACGAATGTCGCAGGCCATGGCCAGTTCGAGGCCGCCGCCAAGAGCAAAGCCGTTGATAGCAGCGATTACAGGAAATGGCAGCAATTCGAGCGAACGAAAAGTGTGCTGACCACGGCTGCCAAAAGCCGAGCCTTCGTCAGCATTTTTATCAACCATCTCGGAGATGTCAGCTCCGGCAACAAATGCTTTTCCCTCTCCGGTTAAGATCATCACACGAATGCTTTGATCCTGAGCCAACTGCGCGATCAACAAGTCCATTTCTTCAAAAAATAATGTATTGAGGGCATTGAGGGCTTCCGGCCTGTTGATGACTACAATGGCAACGCCTTTCCGTATTTCGGTAGTTAAAATCTTGAAATCAGACATATAAATCTACTGTTATTTTTGTTGCCCAAAGATAGGTCTTTTATCCAATTCAGCTAAACTTGCAATCGTTTTCGGCTGATGTTATGGTTTGATTAAGATTTTTTAACAACCAAAAGGCCAATACTATACATTGAAATTATGAACTTTTTAACAATCATTCATTTATAATTACCTCCTTTTGTGTTATGAATCAATTTTGGTACATGCGAGTTTTTGCGTTGGTGATGGCTGTCGTTATCTTTGTTGGTACAGTAGGCCTTACAATTAATGCGCATTATTGCAGTACACAAAAAACACTCGAAAAAAGTTTATTTGCTTCAAATATTAGCTGCGATCATCAGGGAATGACCTGTGAGCTTGAAACTTTGCCTGCAGATTCATCGAAATCTTGTTGTGAAATAAACCATAATAGGATTGATACCGGAACTTGTTGCACTGATTTTACAAAATATGTGAAGCTTGTTACCGAATTTGATTTACCCAATGTAAAAATTGTTTTCAATCATTTTTTATCGCTGGCCGTCAGACTGTATGAAATAATTATTCCGGTAGCTGAAGAAAGCAAAACAACTGCCTTTTCGGATGCTCCGGATGATTCGGGCACTTTAGGCAGTGGCCTAAGATTCCTGATAGCCTGCTCACAACTTAAGCTTTCGCACCAGCTGCTTTAATCTTGTAGAATTTCTTGATTTTTCTTATCCGGCTTCTGTCGGATAATCATGTA
>JAQVGO010000150.1 GCA_028696715.1 Bacteroidales bacterium | reverse complement strand
AAAGGAGAAGATGGCGACATCGAAAAGCTTGAAAACCTGGCACATCAGATCAAAAACAATTCACTTTGCGGATTAGGCCAAACAGCTCCAAATCCGGTGCTTACTACACTAAAATATTTCAGGCATGAATACGAAGCGCATATCTACGACAAAAAATGCCCTGCGAAAGTCTGCAAACCATTACTCACTTATACCATTGATCCCGAAAAATGCACCGGATGCACAGTTTGTGCAGTAAAATGTCCGACAAACGCCATTGACGGCAGTCGCAAACAGATCCATTTCATCAATCAGGAAATCTGTATTCATTGCGGCGAATGTTACAATGTATGCAAATTCGAAGCCGTCATGGTTGACTAAAACACTGAAAAAAAACGAATTATGAGTCAATATATCACTATCGAACTAAATGGCAAAACCGTTCAGGGTTTCAAAGGTGAAACCATTTATGAATGTGCCAGCCGACATGGAATAGAAATACCAACCCTTTGTCACGATCCCCGCATTGAGCCCTATTCTTCCTGCTATGTTTGTGTGGTGGAGGTAGAAGGCATGCGTGGGCATCAACCCAGCTGCTCCACCCAAATCACTGAAGGGATGAAGGTGAACACTGAAAAGGAATCCGTGAAACTGGCTCGCAAAACAGCCCTTGATCTGCTACTGAGTAATCATTATGCAGATTGCCTGGGTCCTTGCAAACAGCATTGTCCGGCAGGTGTTGATGTGCAAGGATACATCTCGCTGATTGACAAAGGACGATACAGCGATGCCGTTGCCCTGATCAAAGAAACCAATCCGCTGCCAGCCATCTGTGGTCGCGTGTGCGTGCGCCCCTGCGAGGCAGCCTGTCGCAGAAACCTACTCGACGAAGGTGCTCCGGTTGGAATCGACTACCTGAAACGTTTTGCAGCTGATTATGACCTGACATCTCCAACAAAATTTATTCCTAAAATAAAACCGGAAACAGGCAAAAAAGTAGCTATCATTGGAGCAGGCCCCGGCGGCTTGTCAACAGCGCATTTTCTTAGACTGGAAGGTCATCAGGTAGAGATTTTTGAAGCCTCTCCCAATCCGGGTGGATGGTTGCGCTATGGCATCCCCGAATACCGGCTTCCCAATGATATTTTGGATAAGGAAGTTGAAAATATTACTGATCTGGGTGTTAAAATTCATTACAACAAAAATCTGGGAGGCAATCTCTCCTATGCAGAAATACGCGACAACTTTGATGCGACTATACTTACAATCGGTTCTCAAAAAGGAACGCTTGTCGGTTGCCCGGGCGATGATGCAGAAAATGTTTTTGCCGGAATCACCTTCCTGAAAAATATGGAAATGACAGGTCAGCGCCCTGATTTTTCCAGCAAAACTGTTGTTGTTGTTGGTGGTGGAAATACAGCCATGGATTGCTGTCGCACCGCCATTAGAGGAAATGCCGCCAAGGTGTATGTAGTTTATCGCCGTACTGAAAAAGAAATGCCGGCTAACCCTATCGAAATACACGAGTCGAAACTGGAAGGGGTAGAATACCTGTTTTTGACTAATCCGGTCGAAATCATCAAAGATGAAAAAAACACCCTTCAAAAAGTAAAACTAATCCGCATGGCGTTGGGCGAGCCTGATGCCTCGGGCAGAAGAAGGCCAGTTCCTGTTGCAGATTCTGAATTTGAAATTGAAGCTGATTATGTTTTGGCTGCAATAGGTCAAAAAACCGATGTCAACTTTATTGACAACATCAATGAGCATAGCACAAATGGTAAATTGGCTGTAAACCGCTGGGGCGATATAGATGCCAATAAACATACGCTGCAAACTGGCATTGCTTCTGTCTTTGCTGCTGGTGATGGCGTAACCGGTCCGGCTACCATCATCGAGGCGATTGCCCAGGCAAAAATCGCTGCCAATTCCTGTCATCAATACCTGAATGGATTAACTATTGCACCTCCACCTAAAGAATTTTTAAGTAAAAAAGAAAATTTCAAAATGCAGGAAAAGAACGATTATATCGGGCATTTTCCACATCAGAAACGACATGAAATGCCTGTGCTTCCGGCCGATGAGCGAATCAACTTCAAAGAAGTGGAGCTGGGATACGAAGATGAAGCCGTTGCTCAGATGGAAGCCAGTCGCTGCCTCGAATGTGGTTGTACCGCCTATTTTGATTGTGACCTTAAAAAGCATTCAACCTCTTATCAGGCAGAACAAAAAAGTTATCCAGGCGAATTTCAAGAACATCAGGTTGATTTCAGGCATCCGTTTATCGAGATCGACAACAACAAATGCATTCTTTGCAGCAGGTGCATCCGCTTTTGCAGCGAAGTGGTCGGAGCCAATGCGATCGGCCTAATCAACAGGGGATTCAAAAGTTTTGTTGCACCCAGCATGGGACTTCCACTGCAGGAAACCAGCTGTGAAAGCTGTGGCATGTGTATCACTACCTGTCCGACGGGAGCACTAACCGAAAATTATAGCTTTAAACCAGGGCCGCTCAAACTGGAACCTATCGAAACCATTGATATGTTTGGTTCAGAAGGCTATGAAATTAATCTCATGCATCACAAAGGTCAATTTTATAAAGCCACGCCTCGAAAAGGTGAAATTAACCGACCCAATTACATTAACCGACGAGCCTTTTTTGGCTACAAATTATTCAATAATCCGGGAAGAATTAACACCCCCTGGCTCAAAACAAAAGACGGATTCAAAGCTATAACTTTTGATGAAGCCTACGAAATTATTTCTGACCGCATTAAAAAGGTGAAGCCGGATGAAAATGCCTTTTTTGGTGGTGCAAGACTTACAAATGAAGAATTATATCTGATTCAAAAACTAGCCAGAGCCGGAGCTAAAACCAATAATGTGAGCAGTTTCCATTATATAGGGCGTGGAGACGGATATTTCCATAATTCGAACGAAAACGCTTCGTATTGCGATATTCGCGGAGGAAGCAAAATTTTTGTTGCCGGCGGCGAACTTCATCACGATCATCCAGTAATCAATCATTTGATATTCAACACAAAACACAAGGAAGATGTGAAGCTAGTTCATATCACCACGCTCAAAAACAGCAGTTTCAGTAAAAAAGCTGATCAAGTAATCAAAATAGATAATTACTTCTACTTTATTCAGGCGGTAAACCGTTGGTTACTGGCCAATAATATGCAAAACGGAATGTTTATCAAAGACCGTACAGAAGGCTTTGAGGAATACAAAGCCGCCTTGCTTAATGCTGATTTTGATCAAATGTTGGAATTTGCCGGCACAGATGAAAACACAGTAGCTGCTTTTGCAAAAGACTATAATGAGGAGATGAATGCCATTATGATCTTCCAGGAGAAAGCCCTTTCGGCCAATGCCAGCATGGCAATGCACAATCTGGCCATGATAACCGGCAAACTGGGCAAAACAGCCAATGGGCTAATTGCACTGAAAGAGAAAAATAATGGTCATGGCGTTTTTGATATGGGTGTTTGCCACAAAATAGGCATTGGTGCTGAACCAATTCTTGATGAAGATCTTCAATACCGTATGCAGTTTAAGTGGAAAGTGGACGAACTTCCGTTTACCATCAATAGTGTTTACAAGCTTTTCAGGGGTGGAAAAATCAAAAATGCTTTCATTTTTGGCGAAGATCCGGTTGGCTGCGCACTGGATAAAGATGATATCAAACAGCAGTTTTCACGAATCGAATTCAAGGTGGTGCAAGATCTCTGGATGAGTGATACTGCCCGCATGGCCGATCTTGTTATGCCCGCTTCGATGCCCTGGGAATTTGGCGGAACCTACACCAATTCTCAAAGGAAAATTCAGCAGATCGAAAAACAGATGGAGGTGGATATAAAAGATTCGTCGTTTAAACAACTAGTGAAAATGCTCGAAAAGACTGGAATAAATGGCATCCTGACGCCAGCTCAGGCACTGGAAGAAGCCATCAGTCTCTTACCACGCAGAGGAGATTTTAAAGATCTACACTTCGTATTTAAGGAAAAGGACAACGAAAATCGTCAGTTCGATTTTGGTTGCGACCTGCTAAACAAAACTATTGATGAGGAGTTTAACGAAAAACTTGGCTGGTAAACTTACCCTATTGAAATAAAAAACCGGCTCGTTTACCAGAGCCGGTTTTTTATTTTGTATCTTTTTAAGACTTTATAATATCGTCTTCATCCTTTACAAACATCACCGAAACAGCCCCAAGAATCATCAACACACCAGCAGTTA
>JAQVGO010000048.1 GCA_028696715.1 Bacteroidales bacterium | reverse complement strand
TTGATTGGTTTCATGTTCTATTTTTGCAAATTAGAATTAATCTAAATAACAATCAAAATTGAATTACATGAAAATCAGGAATTTTAGTTTATTGCTTTTGTCTTTATTTCTTTTGCTGTCTGCTTCTGATGCCTTTGCAGGCAAACGCAAGGTACAGGTGAGTGCCTCAGAAAGTGATGCCACTATTTACGTTGACGGCGTAAGAATGGGAACAGGTCGCGTGGATATTGTTGTTTTAGATAATAGCTGTGTGACTGTTAAGGCTGAGAAAGTTGGCTTTTTAGAGGAAGTTGTTACTTTTTGTAATAGAAAGGACTCCCCAAAACTTCCAAAGACCTATTATATTGAGATGCGTCGGGACGATTCCTACGAT
Organism: Bacteroidales bacterium; assembly: GCA_028696715.1. Taxonomy (GTDB): domain Bacteria; phylum Bacteroidota; class Bacteroidia; order Bacteroidales; family F082; genus UBA5536. Next base: position 18,192 of record JAQVGO010000048.1, on the reverse strand, counting down.
GCCTCTATCCAGCTCGATATTGCCAATATTGATATGGAAATTCGTACCAATAAACCTTACGATGATGCCTGGAAACTGCTTAATCAGATCGTTGTGAGTTATATTGACGCGATTGAAATTACCGATAAGGAAACCGGATATATCAGAACATCCTGGGAAGTTCAATCTTATACCCAAAATACTATCCGGACAAGAATTATTGTAAAGTTGGGTTCAGAAGATCCTTTGTCGTTTAAAATCAAATTGGTGAGCGAAATCTCGCGTCAACCTCTTACAAGTGTAAAAGCTGATGAGCTTTTCAGGGAATGGGATCGCGTGTTGCGAAAGTATGCGAACCTAAATTCGGAAATTCAAAGTCGCTTGTAAGTAATACAGTACGATAATGAGAACATTAATCACAACAATCTTTGTATTAGCTTTTCTTCCGTTAGTTTCTCTTGCCCAGATATATACTGGCGAAGCACCAACAGAAACCTCCAAGCAGGATGATGAGCCAAACGAACAACAGAGCAAAGGAGGGGCTTTTAAAACCAGCTTTGTGCATTTGGCGTATTTTATGCCCAGTATGACTCCTAAACAGAGCTATCCTTATGGGCCATTTAAAAATGGTTCCGCACCTAAATGGGGTTTGATGTTCGAAAGTGGAGCTATCCGATTTTTTGACGAAAACTTTATGTTTAATGGTGTCGGAAATCTTGGACTTTATTCAAGTTTCGGCTTTGGTGCATCGATACACGACTTTAATGAACCCGAAAACTTTGAAGGTGTTAAAGTGCCCTTTTTCTTTGCAGATTTAAAGCTGGGGCCTGATCTGCGACTTGAATTTATTGATTTTGCGAAGGTCGATCTGTATGCTAATATTGGAGTGCTGGCCAGTTATGGTGGTTTTGTAGGAAATATCAATCAGGATGATACATTTTATAAACCTACAAAACCTGTTATAGCCTTTCAAACGGGTTTGGGCTTGAACGTTGCTCTCGGGCGTTTTGTGCTCGGCCTTCAATATACGATGGCCAATGGGGGATACGAATTTGATGTTTCCGAAGATCCGGCAGTCTATCCAGATGGCCCTGATGAGGAAACTCAGCAATATGATGTAAATCTAAACAGCCTTAGACTGCACATTGGCATTTATACCGAAAAAAGAAGGAGATAAAAATTTAATCTTTATGCATATAAAAAGTCATCTCCATGTGGGGTGACTTTTTAACTTTTGGGGCTTTCTGATTCTATAGTCATATTGCTTTTTCTGATCTCGTCAGCCGTTGCTTTTAAGATATTTAGCTTCGATTGCCAGTTCAAAACATGTTCGCTATACCTTAGCAAATTAGCTGAATCGACAGGTTTAGCCGGAGGCGACTCAACCGTAAGCGGGTTTACAGCATTTCCATTTCTAAAAAACCTGAAATCGAGATGTGGCCCTGTTGAAAGTCCAGTACTGCCAACGTAACCAATCAGCTGTCCCTGACTTACTCTTACACCCTGAGCAATTCCTTTTGCAAATCCCTTTAGATGCATATAGGCTGTTGTGTAAGTGCCATTGTGCTTGATATACAAATAATTGCCGCCGCCACCTTTTTGGTATCCTTTTCGTGTAATTATACCGTCGCCGATGGCATAAACAGGCGTGCCCGAAGGAGCTGCATAATCAACCCCATGATGAGGACGATAGATTTTGAGTACAGGATGAAATCTGGCATTTGAAAAGCCGGAACTGATCCTGCTGTATTTCAAAGGTGCTTTCAGGAAAGTTCGCATCAGACTCTGACCGTTTTCGTCAAAGTAGTCACCAACACTGTCTTGTTCAAAATAAAATGCAAATTGATCCTTACCGTAATGGCGAAACCTGGAGGCCAGGACTTTCCCAATTCCAATAGGCTTGTCATCCACATACAACCTTTCGTACATCAACTCGAACTCATCTCCTTTTTGGATCCCAAAAAAATCGATAGTCCAGGCATATACTTCCGACAGCTTATTGGCAAGATTAGGGTCGTATTGCCCATCGACCATGGCATTCCATAAGGAGGACGAAATCGTACCAAAAGCTGTTTCTGTTTCTTTGCGAATAGGCTTAAATCCTCTGCGGGCAGTGAGGCTGTCAGTCAGGCTAAATACCACATAATCAGTATAATCAATTTCATAAACGAAATACAATGGCGTTTGAACAGAGTCGTTGGCCGAAATGAAAGTGTACTGATTTCCTGCTCTGATCCTCCTGACATCGAATACAGCTTTATGGTGGCGGGCTATGTGGTCAATAAGGTTGTAATTAACTCCTTTTGAAAGCAATATATCTGCCAAAAACTGATTACGTTTCACTTGTCCCTGTTCAACAAACAAGGTGTCAACAGCGATATCGAATAAAAAAGTTTGTGGTTTTTCTGCTTCGGCTTCCACAATTTGGGATTGGTCGGCTGGTGTTTTTTCTTCGGAAGGGTTGCAAGCAGGAAGGATTATTAAAACCAACCAAATGAAACTGAAATATTTATACTGAAACAATAGCGATTTTAGTGATGTAAATGGCATAGTATGCAATCCTGGATCCTGTGAGTTTTTTTCTTGCTGCAAAAATACAATTTGCAGTCGAAAATTTCCAGTTTATAATTCTAAAACAACAGAATTGGATCAGAAAGAAAAACTGCATCAGAATTTCCAATGCAGTTTAGTGGCCTTCGTTTACGACAGCAATATTTTACATCTGTTTCAGTGCATGGTCGCGGCCTGCCTGAACGGCTTTCAGGTTCAGTTCTACTATTTCGTCTCCTTTGTTTTTAAAAAGATTTTTCACAGCACTTTCTATACTGCTTTGTTCTAATCCCAGGAAAGGAGTAGCAGCACCCAGCACAACCATATTGGCGGCCTTGATACTGCCACAGTCTTTGGCCATTGAATTGGCATCCAGGGTGATATAGCGCGGCAATTTCCAGATTTCCTTCATCAGATCTTCCATTTCGGGATAATCCGGGATATTGATGAAAGGATTGATACTCGTAATAATCCAGCCATTAGGATCGAGCATGGGGAGGTATCGCAACGATTCCATTGGTTCAACAGCTATGATAAGGTCTGCTTTTCCGGTAGGAATCAGATCAGATGCAATTGGATCGGACGAAAGTCGCAGGTTGGATTGCACAGCACCACCACGCTGGCTCATTCCATGCACTTCGGCTTGCTTGAGGTATAAGGATTCTTCCAGAGCGGCTAAACCTATACAGGCAGCAATACTTAAGATTCCTTGTCCTCCAACTCCGGCAAGTATGATGTCTTTTTTCATTTCTTTGCGTTTTATAATTAAATATTCATGGTTTTGGCTTTGGCTTTCTGGCGCATACGACGATTTAGCGTTTGGATACACTCACGACGAGGTATAATCACAGAAACACCTTGGTACTTAAGTTCTTCTTTGATTACAGCAACATTTTCATCATGATATTTACGCAGAGGTTTCAGCACTTTGATGTGCTCTTCGGCCACGCCAAGCCCGCGTACTATATTGTCGATCTTACCAAAAGCCGAAGAGGTTTGTCCACCTGTCATTCCGGTAGTGGAGTTATCAAGGATAATTACGGTTATCGGGCTGTTGTTGTTCACAGCATCCAGCAAACCAGTCATACCCGAATGAGTAAAGGTTGAATCCCCTATGGCCGCTACGGCAGGCACAAGTCCCGCGTCTGCTGCGCCGATAGCCATCGTAATACTGGCTCCCATATCCACACAGCTGTTGATGGCTTCCAGAGGTTCCAGAGCACTGAGCGTATAACAGCCAATGTCGCTAAAAACGCGTCCCCGCCCGTATGGAGCAAGTGCTTCATTTAAAGCCAGAAAAGCATCGTTGTGAGCACAGCCATCACAAAGTTTTGGAGGACGGTTTTTTACCAGATCAGGAACGGCTGAGCCCTGCAAATGTTTTTTTCCCAAGGCATACCCTACAATCACCGGATTGAGTTCGCCATCGCGGGGCAAGGTTCCGTCGAGCCTTCCCTTGATGGTTTTTCCCTTGTTTAACATGCCACGCAGGAGTTCTTCAATGACGGGGTAACCATCCTCTAAAACAAGTATTTCTTCGCAGCTTTCATATAACTCGTTCACCAAGTCGAGCGGAAGCGGGTATTGGCCTATTTTGAGTACGGGATGTTCGAGTTTACCGTTTGTATAATTTTCAAGCAAATAGTTGTATGACAAGCCGCAGGCAATAATACCAAGGTTTTTATCAGAGCCTTCGATGATGCGGTTGTAGCCACTTTCGGCCGAAGCAGCTTCCATTTGTGCTTGTTTTCCTAGTAATTCGCGATATTGTTTTCGGGCAATGGCGGGAAGCAGAACAAACTGTCGCAGATTATCCGGGAGCTTCAGGTCGTTTTGTTTTTCAGGATTGCTACATTCAACACCAGTACGCGAATGTGCCAGGCGTGTTGTAATCCTGAGCAATACAGGAATTCGCATACGTTCCGAAAGCTCAAAGGCATAGCGTGTCATGTCATAAGCTTCCTGCTGATTGGATGGTTCGAGTATCGGAATCAAGGCGAACTTCCCATAAAAACGCGAATCTTGCTCGTTCTGACTTGAATGCATCGATGGGTCGTCGGCAGCAATAATTACCAAGCCACCGTTAGCACCTGTTATTGCAGCATTAACAAAGGCATCCGCTGCCACATTAAGCCCAACATGTTTCATGCAAACCATTGCTCTTTTGCCTGCATACGACATTCCGAGTGCCGATTCCATGGCAGTTTTTTCGTTGGCTGACCACAATGCTCTGATGTTGTTTTCTTTTGCCGTTTTGGAGGCTTGAACATATTCCATAATCTCGGTTGACGGGGTGCCGGGATAGGCATATACTCCTGAAATGCCCCCGTCAATAGCAGCCTGGGCAATCGCTTCATCGCCAAGTAATAATAGTTTTTGCATGGTGTTAAGTATGTGATTTATAGCTTATTTTAATAAAATGTTAAGGTGTTACAAAAATAACAAAACCATTGAAGTCAGCAATCGCTTGCAGTAAATCAGAACCTTTCTAAATAAAAGCTATTCTCCTTCTGCTGACAAAGGCATTATGACTATTTTTGTTGAAAATAAAGGGGATAAAGTGAATTTTCTAGCTCATGCATTTCTATCAGGTTCTGATCATCAGGTGCTTATCGGGAATTTTGTAGCCGACAGCATCAAAGGTAAGATGCTCCAGCGATACGATGAGAACATCCAAAAAGGAGTTTTTTTGCACAGATCAATCGATGCATACACCGATCAGCATATTGTGGTCAGAAAGAGTGTGGAGCGTTTGCAACCGGTTTTTCGCAAGTTTTCGCCTGTGATAGCTGATATTTATTACGATCATTTTCTGGCAGTTCATTGGAAGGATTACAGTTCGATTGAATTGTCTGATTTTTCGACCGCCGTTTATAAAATTCTCATCAGAAACTTTTCGAAGCTTCCTCCCCGTTCTAAGCGATTATTGCCCTGGATGGTTGCTCAGAACTGGCTAACAGGATATGCCAATTTACATGATCTTCAACGGGTTTTTAACGGGATGTCGCGCCGTACGAGTTTTGAATCAGGTATGGAAAATGCAGTCGGCTTTTTGAAGAAGAATTATCAGGATTTTGAAACAGATTTCAGGCTCTTTTTCCCTGATTTGGTGAAGAATAGCGATGAAGTTTTGAGAAGCTTGAATGAGACGACCAACGGGAAATAATTCTTCAACCTGAGGTGCTTGTAGTGCTCCTGACAATTATAGTTTGGATAAAAATTGTTTGGTTGCCGCAGATATATTAGTTTTACATTTTTGAAAATTCAATCAACACAACTCATGGACGAAATGTTGATCAACCTGGAGCAGCGCATTGTATTGCTGAAACGAATAGCGGTATTTAACTCGCTAAGTAATGAGGCACTGGAAAAATTGTCTTTGCTTTTACAAGAACGAAAAACCAGGGCACAGGAATCGCTTTTCAGAAAAGGCGAACAAGGCGAGAATATGTATATCCTTGCCGAAGGAGAGGTGCGCGTGCACGATGGAAATCATGTGATTGCACGTCTTGGAGCAGGTGAGGTTTTTGGAGAATATGCCTTGTTTGATACCGAAAATCGTTCGGCATCTGTAACAACTGAAAAGCAGTGTGTTATACTTGTTTTGGACAGGATTTCATTGATGGATTTTTTAAAGAAATATCCTGAATTACTGATGGGTATGCTTCAGCTGCAAATCAAACGAATGCGCGAAATGAACGAGTTGGAGGAGAAGTTGTCAAAAAGTTATCTTAAAATCAGTAAACAGAAACAGGAAATTGAAGCGCAGCATGAGGCTATTAAAGATCAGAAAAAGCAACTTGAAGCACAGAACAAAAGTCTGGAAGAACTTAATAATCAGAAAAAACAGCTGCTGAGTGTCATTATTCACGGGCTGAAAAATCCGATGACAAGTGTGAGCGTCATGGCTGAGATGATCCGTTCCTCAGATCAGCTTGCGCCTGAACTGGAGGAGTATGCTTCCATTTTGCTTCATTCCGTAAACAGAATGGACAAGGTGATCAATGATATGATTCGCAATAATCAGGCTGAGGAGCTGCTTGAGGATAAACCCCAACAGCGAATCAGCTGCCTGGAAATTCTTCAGGAACTTTTAGATGAGAATGCACCAACTATTGAGAAAAAGAGAATTAAGTTCAGTGTTCCAAAATCTGATCATTTCCTAAACCACAACCTGACTTCTGTTCAGTTGATGATGGAGCAGTATTTGAATTGGATTTTCAGCTTTGCTAATGAAGATCAATTGGTGGAATTCAGGCTTGGAAATTCAGGTGAAAGCTTTGTGTTGCAAACGGATTTTAAACCAATAGAACAACTTCATGCATGTTTGGAAATGGACTCGTTAAGCTGGTGGCAACTCGCACTAATCGCAGAAGAGGACGAGAATTTTGACAGATTCAGCTATTTAAAATTATTATTCAGGCAAGCCGGGGCATCGGTCAATTGGTCTTTTAAGAGCAAAAGATTAAGCTTGAGTTTCTTGCTCAATTGAATTTTCCATGTAAGCGTATATTTTTCCTGATTTTGGAATTGTCGCAATTGTGCTCAGTTGCGTAATTGATTTAAAATCAAATTTATAGCATTTTCTGTTTGGGTGGCATATGATTTGATTTGCCAACGAAAATATTTTTATGCGCCACACCCGCTTGTTTTTTCTTTCACTAGTGCTACTTTTACTGGCTTCCTGCGCAAAAAGCGAATTAGATATTGCCGTTGGCAAGGTAGAGGTGATCAATGTAACAGACAAACCTCATGCTGTTTTTGTAAGAGCGATTGCAGATAGTTTGGCTACTGAGCGATATGTTGGAACTATGCCAAAAGCTTCATACATACTTTTTCCGCTCAGGGCAGACGAAGAATATGAGATAAAAATAGGGGAGGTGAATACCGGCAGGGCCGACAAGTTTGAAAGCAAAATCAAGCTTCAGAAAGATGAGCATATCAAACTTCTTTTCGAAGGAATAGATTGAAATAGATCGGCCACTCCGTTTACAATTTGCCAGGAAAACATTTCATAATAAGTTGCCTAACTGATCACACTGAGGATTAGTTTTCGGCTTCCCCCATGACTTCTGAATTCGCATAGATAGATGCCCTGCCATGTGCCGAGTCCTAAACTACCATTTATAATAGGTATTGAAAGGCTGTTTCCGGTGAACATGCTTTTAATATGAGCCGGCATATCATCCGGGCCTTCGAGAATATGTTTGAAATAAGGCTCATTTTCCGGAACCAGCTTATCCAGATAAGCTTCCAAATCGCGTCTAACATCAGGGTCGGCATTTTCATTGATCAGTAAGCCGGCTGAGGTATGCATCAAGAAAATATGGAGCAGGCCGTTTGCCGGAAGTATGCCGATTTCTTTTTGAACCAGATGTGTGATAAGATGAATTCCACGGTTCAGAGGAGGTAGCTGAATTGTAATATGGGTAAGCATTTCAAATAAAAGTAAAAGCTGAAAGTTGAGGTGGCAAACACGTGCAACTTTCAGCTTAATGATTTAAAAAATGAAAAAACTATTCTGAGTCTTCTTCTTTCTTTCTTATTCCAACTAATTCCTCGAGCATATTAGTGGTAAGTGATTTAGGTCTTTCGAGCGGATAGAGCAATGCCCTGTCCCAGATAAGATTTGTCGTAACACCAATAGCCCTTCCAATTCCAAATAAAACGGTATAAAAATCATATTCTGTAACACCATAATGCCACTGAATAACACCTGATTGTGCGTCAACATTAGGCCAGGGGTTTTTTGCCTTTCCGTGTTCTTTCAGAATGGGCGGAACAACATTATAAAGCAGATCCACATATTTAAAGATCGGATCATCCGCAATATGCTTCAGGCTAAACTCGCGTTGCACCATATATCTGGGGTCTGTTTTGCGCAAAACGGCATGGCCAAAACCCGGGATCACTTGTCCGCTGTGCAGGGTGTCCCAAACGTATTGTTTCATTTCGTTTTCGTTAGGAGTTTCGCCTCCCATCTTGTCCATCAAATCCTGCAACCACCTCAACACTTCCTGATTGGCAAGCCCGTGAAGCGGGCCAGCCAAACCATTGATCATGGCCGAAGTGGAAAGATAAACATCGGAAAGTGAGCTTCCGACGAGATGTGCTGTATGGGCACTAACATTACCGCTTTCGTGATCGGCATGTATGATAAAGTGCATTCGCGACACATCATCGTAAGGTTTTTTAATCCCCATCATATGTGCGAAATTGGCACCCAAATCAAGATCGGGATTGCCAACAATGCGTTTGCCATCGCGATATAATTTGGCATAAATATAAGCTGCAATTTCAGGAAGCTTGGCCAGCATATTAAGCGAGTCTTCGTACATCGGCTCCCATAAATCCATTTTATTGATTCCGGCCTTGTATTTTTTTGCAAAGAAAGATTCGCGTGCCATTGCCAGGATAGCCGAGCTGAAAATCGCCATTGGATGACTGCAGCAGGGCCAGGCATCGATTACTTCATACACGTATCTGGGAAGGATTCTTCTTTTCGAAAATTCATCTATCAAATCATCAACTTGAGATTTGTTTGGCATATCACCAGTCAGCAGCAGATAGATTAAACCTTCAACATAAGGCATTTCTGCTCCTTTGGCTTTAGGTAGTTTTTCAAATACTTCGGGCAGGGTGTAGCCCCGATAGCGGATACCTTCTTTGGGATCGAGGTACGAAATATCGGTTACCAGGCATTTAATGCCACGCATACCGCCTAAAATTTGACCAACGGTTACATTGTCCACAACAAAATCATTAAATTCATCGTGTAGCTTCTGCGTGCGTGGACGCCAATGGTCAATTTTCTCTCTCAGAACATCTTTTAAGTTCGACATATCACAGTGGTTTTATATTTTTTTATTTACTTAATTTAGTTTGTAATCCTTCATTAATGGCATTTAGGAAATCCTGGGTATAAAGATAATGCTCTGGTTTTAAAGAGTTTCCATATATCAGCAATGCAAGGTCTTTGGTCATTTTTCCTGATTCAACAGTATCTATGCACACTTCTTCAAGTGCATGACTAAAGTCAATGAGTTTCTGATTGTTATCCAGTCTTCCGCGGTGTGCCAGCCCTCTGGTCCAGGCAAAGATGGAAGCAATAGGGTTAGTAGAAGTCGGATTTCCTTTTTGATGCTCACGATAATGGCGCGTTACGGTTCCGTGTGCGGCTTCTGCTTCCATGGTTTTTCCATCGGGTGTAACCAATACACTTGTCATCAGGCCCAGCGAACCAAAACCCTGCGCCAGCGTATCTGATTGCACATCACCATCGTAATTTTTACATGCCCACACAAATTTTCCACTCCATTTCAAGGCAGCTGCAACCATATCATCGATCAGCCGATGCTCATAAATGATGCCATTGGCTTCAAATTGAGCTTTGTAGCTTTGCTGGTATATTTCTTCGAATATATCTTTGAAACGCCCATCGTATTTTTTCAGAATTGTGTTCTTGGTAGATAGATAAAGTGGCCAGCCTTTTTGCAAAGCCATATTGAAGCAGGAATGCGCAAAGCCACGGATAGATTCGTCGGTGTTATACATGGCCAAAGCTACCCCATTGCCATCAAAATCATAAACCTCATATTGTTGCGGTTCGCTGCCGTCGTCAGGGGTGTAGGTGATGGTGAGCTTTCCCTTGCCTTTAGTTAAAAAATCTGTTGCTCTGTATTGATCCCCAAAAGCATGACGACCAATCACTATCGGGTCTTTCCATCCCGGAACCAACCTGGGAACATTATTGATCAGGATAGGCTCGCGAAAAACTGTTCCGCCCAAAATATTGCGAATTGTGCCGTTGGGCGATCGATACATTGACTTTAGCTTAAACTCTTCAACACGTTTTTCATCGGGAGTAATGGTAGCACATTTGATACCCACATTATACTTTTTAATTGCTTCTGCTGCGTCAATGGTGATCTGGTCGTTGGTGGCATCACGACTTTCCATGCCTAAATCGAAATATTTGATGTCGATATCAAGGTATGGAAGGATTAGTTTTTCTTTGATAAATGACCAGATTACACGTGTCATTTCGTCTCCGTCAAGTTCAACTACAGGATTGGCAACTTTGATTTTTGTCATGTTTGAAATAATTTGCTTTTTAGTGATTGAATAGGTTTGTTAAAAATATCTATACTCCCGCAATTTTTAATTGCTTAAAAAAAAATCATATTAACTTGATTTGTCACGTATTACCGCATACTTTTGTTAGTATTGATTGCATAAAAAATTTTAAAAATAATTGCTAAATTTCCCTAATTAACCTTTAATTTTCCGGCGAAATTTAGGAACGTAAAAATACAAAAATCTTTATCATGGCTGCTATTTAATTGCGCTAATTACTTAATTTATACATTCTTTTAACTAATTTTAGTGTTTATTATTTAACAAGACTATGATTTAAAAATAAAACAACGAAATTTGTTGTGAAGAAATAAGTGTTCGTGAATAAACTCTAATTTTATTTGTTATGGAAAATCAAACTGGCAGACTTTATCGATCAAGCTCTGCCAAAGTTATTGCCGGTGTATGTGCAGGACTTGCGAAGCATTTCAAAATGGACCCTACCCTTGTTAGATTGATCTTTGTGTTTCTTGCCGTTTTTGCCCTGGGAGGTGTGATTGCTTATGTGGTTCTATGGATTGTATTACCCGAAGCACCTATTGATAACCTGGGATTTAATTCAGAAAGCACGACAGACGAATCGGTTTTATCTGAAACTGTTGCCAAAGGAAAAGGTCAGCTTGTGATTGGGCTTACACTGATCAGTATTGGAGCTTTGTTCTTAATCACTGCTTTTATTCCCCGGTTTAGTGTGTTAGACCTATGGCCGGTTGTACTGATTGCAGTAGGAATCTTACTTTTGCAGCAGAGCAGTAAAAATTCCTGATCTATTTGCGCTGTTTTTTTGAAACTAACACATTTGCATTGAGTTGATTAGTAATTGATATCTGTTTGGGCAGCAGATTTTTCACTGAAATAAATTTTAAATCATGAAGCAACAAAATGTATTTTGGGGAATACTACTCATTGCACTGGGTACCCTCTTTTTACTCGACAGATTAGATTTTTTTGATTTTCAATGGAGAGTTTTGATTAGGCTTTGGCCTTTGTTACTGATTTTGTGGGGGGTATCAATTCTTCCTGTCCAGAATTTTTTTAAGGTTTTGCTGGCCCTTGCTGTAGGAGCATTGGGTGTAGTGATGTATGGGCATCAATACGAAAATTACAATCCCCAACAATCAGTATTTCGTTACAATTACGATAAAGACGATGCACGAATTCGTGATACCCTGGTTACCCAAACCTTTAGTCATGAGCTTGAACCGGGTATTACATCAGCATCGCTCCAGCTGGAAGCCACAGCCGGAACTTATACCCTTTCGGGATCAACCGGCGATTTGATACGTGCTGACAAACGGGGCTCAAGCATGGCTTATAACTTTAGGGTTGAGGAACTTGGTAACAACTGTAAGGTGATCATTGAGCAGGTTGACCGCAAGATTGTGCTGAATAGCAATAAGTTGAATAAGTTTGATTTAATGCTGAATCCTGATGTGGAGTGGAATCTTGACCTGGATGTGGGAGCTGCCGAGTTGGATTTTGATCTGAGTGAATTTAACATTCAGGAAATTGCAATTGCGGGTGGTGCTGCTGCAATAGATTTGCGGCTCGGAACTGAAAGCCCGCATACAAAAGTGAATATCGATGCAGCTGCTTCGGCAATCAAGCTGATCATACCACACGAAGCAGCTTGTCGGATCAAAACAGCTACAGTGCTTTCGAGCCATAGCTTTAGCGATTTTGAAAAGATAAGTCGTGGAGTTTACGAAACGTCTAATTTTGAAAATGCTGATCAACAGATTTTTATCAATCTGGATGCTGCCGTATCCAGTTTTAAAATTAGCCGGAAGTAGGCTTCTTGAGCTGACTAGCGATATTTTTAGTTTTTGAGTTTGTCAAAATGACAGCTTATTCCAAAATTGGGAATTGGCATATTGTTTGACATGAAAATAATGCTATGGAATACAAAGACTATTACAAAGTATTAGGGATTGATCGCAAGGCCACAGCTGAACAAATCAAGAAACAGTACCGTAAGTTAGCCGTGAAGTATCATCCGGATAAGAACCCGGGAGATAAGGCTGCCGAGGAGCGTTTCAAAGAAATCAGCGAAGCCTATGAAGTGCTGGGTAATGCAGAGAAAAGGAAAAAATATGATGATCTGGGAGCCAATTGGAAGCAATACCAACAGCAGGGATTTGAAGGTTTTGGTGGCTTTGGTGGGGGGCGAAGCTATGGCAGGCAACAGGGTTTTGATGAGTTTTTTGGTGGTCAGAGTGGTTTTTCAGATTTTTTTGATGCCTTTTTTGGTGGTGGCTTTGGTGCCGGAACTTTTGGCGGTAGCTCCCGGCAAAGGCAAAAAGTAAAGGGGCAGGATATTATGGCTGCCATTAGCCTGAGTTTGCAGGATGCCTACGCAGGTTCCACACAATTGATCAACCTCAATGGCAAACATCTTCGCTTGAAGATAAAACCCGGTGTAAAGGACGGGCAAACATTACGGATAAAAGGAAAAGGACAGGAATCTCCTTTTGGTGGTGCAGCCGGTGATTTGCTTTTAAACGTTCAGGTGAAACCGCAAAACGGTTTTATTCGCGAAGGCGATGATCTGATAGCTGATTTTCCGGTTGATATTTATACGGCTGCATTAGGAGGTAAATTGCCATTTAAAACCTTAAAAGGAATTGTACAGGTGCCTGTAAAAGCAGGTCAGCAAAACGGAAGTGTTCTCAGGCTCAAAGGGCTGGGTATGCCCGTATATGGCGAAGACAGATTTGGTAATTTGTTGTTAAAAGTTCAACTTCGGTTGCCTGAGCCCATTTCAGCAGCCGAGAAAGAATTATTGAAACAGGCTGCAGCCTTGCGTTTACAATAATGATCAGCTTCTTTTTACCAAAAACTGGTTCGATTTGTCATTATTCTTAATTAATCCGCATTTTTGCGTACTTTTTAGTTAATTTGCGCGTTCTTTTCTGAACTCAGTCAAGAATTGATCCGGATAATTTTCACTTATTCAAAATGTTGATATGCAACAATTTACACCTTTAAGAGAGATTTTTATTGCCCTGATTTTTGTTTGTACTTCTTTTGCTGCTGCATTTGCTCAGGATGCTGCGGTTAGGGGATTTGTGTATGAAGAGAGCACAGGCGAACCCGTTATATTTTCTAATGTTTATCTCGAAGGAACCAATTATGGTGGTTCAACAGATATAAACGGATATTTCAGTATAACTAAAGTGCCTGCAGGTGAGTATATTATGTTAGTAACTTTTTTGGGTTATGATACACTCAGAGAGCCTGTTACGCTGGTTCCGGGAGATGTAATCAACAAGCGTTTTCACCTAACCGAAGGCAGTGTAAGCCTGGAAACAATAAACATAACCGCTGATAAAATTGAATCGAGAAGTGAAACCAGAACATCGGTTATCAACATCACTCCCAAATCCTTAAAAAAAATACCTTCAATAGGAGGGCAAAGCGATTTGGCGCAGTATTTACAGGTTATTCCCGGCGTGGTGTTTACGGGTGATCAGGGTGGACAATTATACATCCGAGGTGGTTCGCCAATTCAAAATAAGGTTTTATTGGATGGGATGATTGTTTACAATCCTTTCCACTCGATTGGTTTGTTTTCAGTTTTCGAAACCGATATCATTCGCAATGCTGAGGTTTTTACTGGTGGGTTTAGTGCTGATTATGGTGGCCGGATTTCATCAGTCATGGATATCACCACACGTGATGGAAACAAAAACCGCATAGCCGGAAAGGTTGGGGCAAGCACCTTTGGAGCTCGATTTTTGCTTGAAGGGCCAATTGTAAAAGCTAAAAGTCAGGATGGCGCCAGTTCGAGTTTTGTGTTGTCGGTAAAGAATTCCTATCTGGAGCAAACAAGCAAAAGTCTTTATAGTCATATCGACGAGAATGGCCTGCCTTTCAACTTTTTGGATATCTATGCAAAAGCTTCGATTAACTCGGCCAATGGCAGTAAGATAAATTTCTTTGGATTCAATTTTGACGATCAGGTGAACAATTATAAGGCTCTATCCGATTTTAGCTGGAAGGCATTGGGTGGTGGGTCTAACTTTTTGATTATTCCCGGCAAATCTCCTGTGCTTATCGAAGGAAATCTGGCTTATTCCAGTTATCAGGCCAAACTGTCGGAAGCCTCTTCGCCCGATCGCTCAAGTGCTATAAATGGTTTCAATATGGGATTCCATTTCACTTATTTCCTGGGAAAAGACCTTGTAAAATATGGTGTGGAATTATTGGGCTTTAAAACAGAATTTGATTTCACCAATGGGGTAGGACGTAAAATCAGTCAGGTGGAAAATACCACCGAACTGGCAGCTTATGTGCGATACAAAGGAAACTTTGGCAAATTGCTTTTCGAGCCCAGCCTCCGGATGCAGTGGTATGCCTCCTTATCCAATATTTCGCCCGAACCCCGGCTTGCAATGAAATATATGGTGAACGATTGGTTTCGAATTAAGCTGGCTACCGGTATGTATTCACAGAATCTGATTGCAGCCAATAGTGATCGTGATGTAGTGAATTTGTTTTATGGTTTTTTATCGGGACCTGATAACCTGCCCGACCGCTTTGATGGTAAAGAGATAAAACATAAGCTGCAAAAAGCCAATCATTTTATCTTGGGAACTGAGATAGATCTAACTAACCGGATTAACCTGAACATTGAAGGTTATCTCAAAGATTTTACACAGCTTACAAACTTGAATCGTAATAAGTTATATGATGAATCAACGGCTCCTTTCGGGACGCCGGATATCTACAAAAAGGATTTTATTATCGAGAAAGGTAAAGCCTATGGCGGCGACATAGCTTTGAAGTATGAGGACAATCATTGGTATATCTGGACCGTTTATTCCTTGGGATTTGTAACCAAGGAATATGAAGAAAAGCCCGGCGAGCTCATTACTTACAGACCTCACTACGACCGACGTCATAATGTAAACGTGATTCTTTCGTACACCACAGGCGATCGCAAGCAATGGGAATTTAGCGGCAGATGGAATTATGGATCTGGTTTTCCGTTCACGCAGGTGCAGGGATATTATGAATACCTCAATTTTGCGGGTGGCGTAAACGATGACTATATGGTTGCTAACGGAGAGCTGGGTCTCATTTATGGCGATCTGAATAAAGGTGAGCTTCCAAGCTATCATCGCCTTGATCTGGATGCTAAACGCAGGTTTTTTCTGAGCGAAAGAACCGAGCTCGAACTGAATGTAAGCGTGACCAATCTGTACAATCGCGAAAACGTGTTTTACGTTGATCAGATAAGCAGCGAAATTGTGCGACAACTGCCCTTGATGCCCAGCTTCGGACTTACCCTGAGTTTTTAATAAAATACGCAGCTTTTATGAAAAAAGAATTTATTAATTCATTGATTATCAAAATGAAACAAATTTTTTATTCCCTTATGATCCTCTTGTTAGTAAGCAGTTGCGATCAGCCAAAAAAAGAAACTATGCAGCCACCTGTAGCACAACAAAAACCACATGAACTAACCAAACACGAACACACCAGAGTTGACAACTATTATTGGCTCAACGATCGGGAAGATCCGGAGGTTATAGCCTATCTCGAAGCTGAGAATGCATACACCGATGCGGCTTTGGCGCATACCGATGCTTTGCAGCAAGAGCTTTATGATGAAATGTTAGGAAGGATAAAGCAAACAGATATTTCGGTTCCTTACCAACGCAATGGCTATTATTACTATTCACGTTATGAAGAAGGCAAGGAATATCCGATTTATTGTCGCAAGAAAGGCAGCCTTGAAGCAGCAGAAGAAATAATGCTTAATGGCAACGAAATGGCCGAAGGTTATGCCTATTTTCAAATTGGAGGATGGGAGATAAGTGCGGATAACAATTTGCTGGCTTTTTCGGTTGATACAGTAAGCCGCAGGCAATACACCATTTATGTTAAAAATCTGACTACCGGCCATATCTATCCTCAGAGCATTCCAAATACATCCGGAAATATGGCCTGGGGCAACGATAATAAAACACTTTTTTACAGTGTGAAGGATGAAACGCTCAGACCTTATAGAATTGTCCGACATCAGTTGGAACAGGATTTTGAAAATGACATTGTGGTTTTTGAAGAGAATGATCCAACTTTTTATGCCTTTGTTTTCAAAACAAAATCAGATGCATTTATCATGGTTGGTTCGGTGAGTACTTTATCGGCAGAGTATCATTTTGTGGATGCAAACAAGCCCGTAAATGCACTTCAATTGGTGCAGGAGCGTCAACCCGATATGCTTTATGGTGTTGATCATTACAAGAATGACTTTTATATCCGAACGAATCTTGATGCGCAGAACTTCCGACTGATGAAAACAAGCGTGAAAAAACCCGGAATGAAAAACTGGAAAGAAGTAATTGCTCATCGCGAAGATGTTTTATTGGAAGATTTCGAAATATTTAATAAATATTTGGTAGTGAGTGAACGGCAGAAGGGATTAGTAAACCTAAGGGTGATGAGCTGGGATAAAAAACAGGATTACTACCTCGATTTTGGTGAGCCAGCCTACACCGCCTACACCAGCACCAATGTTGATTTTGAAACGGATATTCTGCGCTATGGTTACACTTCACTTACCACACCCAACTCTGTTTATGATTTCAATATGGCTGACAAAACCAGGAAGCTATTGAAACAGCAGGAAGTTTTGGGTGGCTATAATCCGGATGACTATCAATCCGAACGACTGTATGCTCCTTCGCACGATGGCGTGATGGTTCCCATTTCGTTGGTTTATAAAAAAGGCCTTGCAAAGAATGGTTCCAACCCATTGGTGCTTTATGGCTATGGCTCATATGGTGCCAGCATGGATGCCTATTTTTCATCCACACGCCTGAGTTTGCTCGACAGGGGATTCGTTTGGGCAATCGCACATATCCGGGGTGGCGAAGAATTAGGACGTCAATGGTATGAAGACGGTAAATTGCTCAACAAGAAAAATACTTTCTTTGATTTTATTGCCTGCGGCGAATACCTGATTGATCAAAAGTTTACCAATAATGACAATATGTTTGCTTTGGGAGGCAGTGCCGGTGGTTTGCTGGTGGGTGCTGTGGTGAATATGCGACCCGACCTGTGGAAAGGCGTGATAGCTGCCGTTCCTTTTGTTGATGTTGTTACTACCATGCTCGACGAGAGTATTCCGCTCACAACAGGTGAGTACGACGAATGGGGTAATCCCAACGACAAAGAGTATTACGAATATATGCTGTCTTATTCACCTTATGATAATGTCGCAAAACAAGATTATCCTGCAATGCTTGTTACAACCGGATTGCATGATAGTCAGGTCCAATACTGGGAACCGGCAAAATGGGTTGCCAAGCTCAGAACCCATAAGACAAATGACGAGCATTTGTTGCTTAAGACCAATATGGATTTTGGTCACGGAGGCGCTTCGGGTCGTTTTGAACGATTGAAGGAAACAGCTTTGGAGTACGCCTTTATGCTAAACGAATTGGGGATGGTACAATAAATCATTCAGATTTTTTAACTTTGAGAGGCTGTTTCTTAATGAATTCAGCCTCTTTTTTT
>JAQVGO010000149.1 GCA_028696715.1 Bacteroidales bacterium | reverse complement strand
TTTTATTGTAGCGCTTTTTTGTTTACTACGAACAAAAATACGACCATTATTAACGTACCAATTAAAAAACAAACCAGAAAATATAATTTGCAATAGTACATACTAAAAACACAATTTTTTAGCCATGTGAACATTGTCACAATTACAACCCCCCCAGCCTAACCCCAACCAAAGTTTTAATAAAAGCCAAGAAAAAGACTGTTGAAAATAACGGAGTAGACGAATCAAAACAGAAAAACAATTATTACTTTTGACACCATTGTTAAGAAATCATTTTCATTAACTTGCAAATAAGATATACGCAAAAGAGATTTTGATGGCAGCAGAACAGGAGATTAAATATTTAACCAAGAAGAACGGCAAGAAGTAATGGAATTAAAACTCGAAAATTTAAAATATCAGGAAACAGCCATTCAATCTGTCGTTAAAGTTTTTGACGGAACGGACAAAAACACCTTTGATAATGCCTGTTTTGAAGGTATTCGCTCCAATATCTGCAAACTCACAAATGAACAAATTACTGACAACATAAAAGGTGTATTGCAGGATAATGGAATTGACAAAGAAACAGCAAAACTTTCAATTGACAATGACCTGACAATCGAGATGGAAACTGGAACGGGAAAAACGCTGGTTTACATCAAAACCATTTATGAACTCTATAAGAATTACGGCTTTACCAAGTTTATTATTCTGGTTCCATCTGTTGCCATCCGTCAAGGAGTATTAGGTTCATTCCAAACTTTTGAAAAGCAACTGGAAAACATTTATGGCTTTACTCCCAAGGCGTTTGAGTACGACAGTAAACGACTAAATAAAGTAACCAACTTCATTGAAGAACAACATCCGCAAGTCATGGTTATGACGATGGCATCTTTTAATTCGGAAGATAAAATCCTGAACCAGGCACAACGGGAAGATCTTTTTGCCAACATTCCTTTTATTGAAGCTATTGGAAAAACCAATCCAATCATTATCATGGATGAACCACAGGAAGGAATGGACACGGAAAACTCCATTAAACAAATCGCCAAACTGAATCCACTATACAAGCTCCGGTATTCAGCCACCCACAAAGTGGTGAAAAACCTTTTGTATCGCCTCACTCCTTTTGACAGCTACAAACAAGGACTGGTAAAAAAAATTGAAGTGTTGACCGTAACGGAAAAGAATGATGAAGCTACTATTAAAATAGAATTGACTGAAACCCAATACGGCAAAGGCGACCCAAAAGCAAAACTAAGAGCATGGAAGCTCAAAGGTGGAAAGTTTGTTTTTGATACTACCAACTGGCTGAAAGTTGGAGACAATCTTGGCGAGAAAACCAGCAATCCAAGCTACCTGAATTACAAAATAACCCGTATCAACAAAAGCCTGAAAACGGGCAAATGGTTTATTGAGTTCTCCAATGGCGTAATACTCGAAGAAAAACAATCCTCCGGCAATCTGGAAAGCATTTGGGCTTTGCAATTGGAATGGCTCATCAACCGACATTTCCTCAAAACGCAAAGACTGGCTGAGAAAGGAATAAAGTGCCTTTCTCTCATTTTCATTGACCGGGTAGCAAATTTCATGGGAGAAAATCCGGTGATACGAAACCTTTTTATCGAAAAATACAAGCAGGTGTATGCCGACTGGAATGATGGTAAACAACCTTCTGAGGAACTCATCCAACAAGTTCAGGGGTACTACTTCGCACAAAAATCATCCGGTGAATATGCCGATACCGAAGGAGGGCAAAAAGAACAAAAACGAATTTACGAACTCATTCTAAAAGGGAAAGAAGAATTACTGCAAATAGAAAACCCGGTGCAGTTTATCTTTTCGCATTCCGCTTTAAGTGTTGGCTGGGACAATCCAAATGTTTTCAATATCGCAACGCTAAATACAGCCTATTCTGAAATCAGAAAGCGACAGGAAATAGGCAGGGGCTTGCGGATTTGTGTCAATCAGGAAGGTCAACGGATTTACGACCCATTAAGCGTTGAGGATGACGAACGTGTCAACCAACTTACAGTAATTCCTAACGAAACCTATGAAACCTTTGTAACTCAATATCAGGAAGAAATCAAAGAAGTTTACGGCACAAATAAGGCAGGAGCCGGATTTACGCATACCCACAAAGGCAAGCCACAAAATGAAGTCCGCTTTAAACGAAATGAAGACTTGAACCTGAATAAGGCGTTCAAGCACTTCTGGAATTCACTGGCCAAAAAGACTGACTACCTTGTTTCATTTAACGAAGAAAACCTGATTGAAAAGTCCGTTGAGCAAATTAACCAGATCAACATTGCGGATTATGTGGCGGAAGTAAGTAGCCGCTCCATTGGCGATATTTCAGAAGATGGCATTACCGACAATTTTGGCGGAACAGAAACATATGCGCTGAAAGCTCATTTTACACCGCTTGATTTGATAGAAGAACTCAGCGAAAACACCGGATTAGGTTATCCTACCCTGTTCAGAATTGTGGAGGGCATTGCCAATCACGAGCATTTTGTAAAAAATCCGCCGCAATACATTCATCAGGCAGCAGCTATCATAAGAAACATTGAACTGGACGAAATGCTGAGAGGACTGGATTATCATTTGACAGGTGATAACTTCCCGTTTTCGTTTGATGATTTTGTTCGAAACGTTTCTGAAAAGGCGTATGTGGACACCCCAAAAAGAGGCGTTTTTGACAAAATGTTAATTGATAGTGATGTGGAAAGAACCTTTGCAAAAACCGCTGACCTTGATGATGAAATTATTTGTTTCCTGAAACTCCCTTCCTATTACAAAATTAACACACCGATTGGTGAGTACGAACCGGATTTCGGACTGGTGATGAAACGCAAAAGCCTGAAAAGCGGGAAAGAAAGCGAATTTTATTTTGTCATTGAAACTAAAGGAACCAATGACATAACCGACAAGAAAGCATTGACCGAAAGTGAGGTGTATAAAATCAAATGTGCCATGAAGCACTTTGAAGCATTGGGAGTTGAAGTGCATTACAAAGCTCCTGTAAAGGAATATCACTACTTCAAAACAGAGGCGTCAAAAACCATTAATGAAAAAACTGAAGTATGAAAACAGAAGAAATAAAACAGCTTTTTCAACAATTTGAAGCTGCAGCCATTGATTTTGAAGGCGTTGAGTGCTGGAGTGCACGTGAATTACAGAAACTACTTGGCTACAGCAAATGGGAGAATTTTGAAAAAGTAATCAACAAGGGAAAAGATGCTTGCCAAAATGCCGGTGAAGATATTAGCAATCACTTTCCTGACATCAGGAAGGTGATAGAAGCAGGCAAAGGAGCCCAGCATGAAATAACTGATATTCTTCTCACCCGATACGCCTGCTACCTGATTGCCCAAAATGGCGATAGTCGCAAAGAAGAAATTGCATTTGCACAAAACTACTTTGCCCTACAGACACGAAGAGCTGAACTGGTTGAAAAACGCTTGCTGGAATTTGAGCGAGTGAAAGCCCGTGAAAAATTAAGCCAAACCGAAAAACAACTTTCTGGGATACTTTATGAAAGAGGCGTTGACTCACAAGGTTTTGCCATTATTCGTTCAAAAGGCGACCAGGCATTATTCAGGTTGAACACCCTGATGCTGAAGCGAAAGATGGGTGTACCCAAAAACAGACCAGTAGCCGATTTCCTCCCAACCATTACTATCAAAGCTAAAGATCTGGCAGCTGAAATGACCGGACTGAATGTACAAAGCAAAGACCTCAAAGGGCAAAATGCCATAGAAAAAGAGCATGTAGATAATAATCTGGCTGTACGCAATATGCTTACCCAAAGAGGGATTGTGCCCGAAAATCTTCCTCCCGCAGAAGACGTAAAAAAGCTCCAGCGAAAACTGAATGCGGATGAAAAGAAATTGCTGAAGAACAAAAGCAAAAAGAAATGAGCATGGAAAATACTGACAATCCATTGGAAAAAGTACAAACCCCTGACCTGAACAAAGAACGGTTGGAAACGCTAAAAGAGCTGTTTCCTGACCTGTTTACCAATGAAGGGCAATTGAACATCAACGAACTAAAAAAAGTGGTTGACCCGCAAAGCGTAGGCGAAACCGAACGTTACGAGTTTCGCTGGTTTGGCAAAAGTGCCGCCAAGCGAAATGCTTTTTCTCCTAGTAATGCAACACTAATATTTGACGAAAAACGGAGCGTAAACCCTGCTGAAAGCGAAAACCTGATTATTGAAGGAGAAAACCTGGAAGTGTTGAAGCTGCTGACTTCTGCTTACAGGGAAAAA
>JAQVGO010000148.1 GCA_028696715.1 Bacteroidales bacterium | reverse complement strand
TTTCATCCAAGCTGGTGTTTTTTTGTACTTTCACCGCCTCCAAATCAGCTATCTTTGAATCATGAAAAACCAACGCAAGGCTACACTTTTTGCTCTGATCACAGTGCTTTTCTGGTCCACCATGAGTTCGGCTTTTAAGTTGAGCCTTGATTGGTTTTCGTACGATTGGTTATTGTTCTGGGCAGTCGGTTTTGGATGGCTGGGATTAATCCTGCTGTCACTTTTTCAGGGAAAATTAAGGCTGGTCTTCCCAACTGAACGGCGATACTGGCTAAAATCGGCACTCCTGGGACTGCTCAATCCTTTTGGCTACTACCTGGTTCTGTTCAAAGCTTATGAACTTTTGCTGGCTCAGGAAGCCGGTGTTTTAAATTACAGCTGGCCCGTAATCCTGACCTTGCTTTCTGTCCCATTATTAGGTCAAAAAATTAGCTTTAAGGCACTTATCGCAATCCTGATAAGCTTTTCGGGCTTATGGGTAATCAGTACCAAAGGTGCTGTTTTTTCACTTGAATTCAGTTCTCCGCTGGGTGTGTTGCTTGCCATCGGAAGTGCATTTTTGTGGGCTTTATACTGGATTATCAACCTGCACGACAAACGCGATGCCGTTCCTAAAATCACCTTGAATATGGGTTTTGGACTGCTTTATATGGTAATCTATTTCATGCTTCTCAACCGTTGGCAACCACTAAATTTGCAAGGAATATCCGGTGCTGCTTATATTGGCCTGTTTGAGATGGGTTTTACTTTTGTGCTGTGGATGAAAGCTTTACACTATGCTGAAAATACAGCCAAAGTGAGCAATCTGATTTTTTTATCTCCTTTCATCGCACTTTTCTTTATCCGTTTCTTTGTGGGCGAAACAATTTCAATCAGCACCATCGTTGGCCTGGCACTCATCATCAGTGGAATCGTTCTTCAGGAAAAAAAGCTCAAATCAAAACAAATTAAAGCCTGACTTTGATAGGTGTTCCCATACAGTTGATGTAAGATCTGCAAGTTTAAATAGGGTCTGCTGAAAAACACCTAACACATTGATATAATTTAAGTTGCCATTTATTGTATTGTGGTTTCCGCAAGGTTTTTATGAGAAATCATCTAAAATCCTTGCAGTACAGTGTAATATTTGAATCAATCTACTTCGTTAAAGCCTATTCTGAATTTAAAAATGTCAACAACAATTGTGTTGGCTAGCCTGTCGCACGCCATCTTCTGTGTTGCCTGCGACTCGAAGTATATCGATACATCTTCGTCTTGTCGCCTCGAATCTGGCATACGACAGACTTTTTCAGCAGACCCTAAATAATCCCCATATCTTTCATCAGCCAGGTGGCATTGCGATTAACAGCCACTCCTTTGCGGATGGTATAATCGAAGGAAAGCTTGCCCTCAATTATTTTGCTTTCGAAACAATAATTAACGAGTTTTCCGTCCAGTTCATTTTCTAATTCACTCAATTTCAAATCATGAGAAGCAATAACAGTTAAGGAATCCAAATTTGCAAGTCGCTTGAGCAATTCATACGAACCGGTGTATTTATCATCCGAATTGGTTCCTCTTAAGATTTCATCCAACAAGATAAGGCTATAGTTGTTGCGTGCCTGTTCCAGTATGCTTTTCAACTGCTTCAACTCGTTCATAAATAAAGATGTATGCTCTGCCAGGCTATCAGATTGCCGCAAGGAACTAAGTAGCAGCAAGGGTTTCCAGTTGAATGATTTGGCCATCACCGGAGCCCCAAATTGAGCCAGTATTACATTCACACCCAGCGTTCTGAGCCAGGTACTCTTTCCCGACATATTGCTTCCAGTTATGAGCACTATCCGAGGATCAATTTTTAAATGCAAGTCGTTTTGAACACATTCGTCTTCGGGCAGCAAGGGATGTCCCAGAGCTTTGGCTTTCAGTTCCTTTTGCTCAGAAAGTTCAGGCCAGCAATAATCAGGATGATTAAAAGCAAAAGCTGAAAGACTCATCAACATCTCGAATCTGCCGAGTGTGGTAATCCAGTGGGGTATTTGGGTATAATTTTTCTCGCGCCAGCTTTCGTAACGCATAGCCAGATGAAAATCATAGGCCAGAAATAAATTAGACAACACATACAGCAGAAGATTTGAACGTCTGTCGAACTGCTCACTGATCTTGGCCAGTTCATTAAATCGTTCCGAAGCTGTTCGGGCTTCCTGCTGCATATCCTTTGATAAATCAGAATCAAGAGACAGTGATGTAAACTCCTCTAATACAGCAGCCCATGAGCTAAACTTCCTGCGTAAACCATCTAATTCACTGCCTAGCAACACCATTTTGTTGCTGTGCGAAAAAACGATCATCAAAGCCAATACGGCCAGAAAAGAAAAGGCAGAATAGCCGAAGCCCAACAAACCGGCTATCAGGCTCAAACAAACAATAAGCGGTAAACCAAAAGCCAGGACTCTCAATCTCTTTGCCTTGAAAAGACGCAACAAATTTGTATTTCTCATTCCGGCAATGTCAGGAAACTTTTCTGAAGCCGACATATGAAGTGTTGTCTGCATCTCAATCCTAAATTCCGGAAAACGAGCCAACTCACGCACTGCATCCTGCATCATCCTGATTTTGGAAGATTCACGCAAGCCATTCGTCAATCCGTGCGCCAGCAGTTCCTCTCCCACCGGAGTGCTGCATCGGTTGAGCTGCTGAAAAAGCGAATAATCACCAAAAAGATCCAGATCATCCGCAAACTTGAGCTTCGATCGAAAACGAATGCCATTGCTGTAAATGGTATCCTGCTGCTCGTTCATACCCAATTCGTGTTGAAAAACCCTGGACTTTGATCGCATCCGCATCAACTGTCTGCCATTTTGTATGTGTTTGATAGTAAAATATATAAACAACACAAACAAAGCGATTGAAAGCAACAGGAAAAGCAGTTTACTGGTTCCGGCATAAAATCCAAAGCTCAACAACGACAAAAGAAAACTAAAAACCCTGAACCAGGAAAGCCTGGTCAAAAAATGACTTTTATTTTGAATTTCAGTGTTTAAAATATGTAAAGACTCAGTGTACCAGTGCTTTGGATTATTTTTCATACTTTCGGCTTAGATATTCGTAAAATCCTGATTTCCGGGCTTTAAAATGAATTCCTTTAAATCAAGACTAACAAATAGTTTCAAAGTGCAAAGGTAAGCGGCTTTCCTTACTTTTGCAGCAATAGAAAAGAAACTCAACAGAAAAACCGACACAAATGGAATACGATCGCAAGAAATGGAATGCCAAACATGCTGCAAAAAATGGATTGCATCGGGCAGACAGTTTTTTGGTCAAACATTTTGATCTTTTACGTCCGGGCAAATCCCTTGATATTGCCTGCGGAAGAGGCCGAAATGCCTTGCTACTGGCCGAAAACGGATTTGACACCTTTGCCGTTGATTATTCTGATGTTGGATTGGCAAAACTTGCCGAACAAGCCAAATCAAAGCAGCTTGATATTCATATGATTGAACTTGACCTGGATCAGCCTGCCATGCTCAAAAAGCATAAACCATTCGACAGTATCATCTGCATTAATTTTAAGCCACTTCCTGATTTATTGGAACTTATCCCAAACTTACTATCAAAAGACGGTATTTTTTTATGGAGTTCCTTTAACGAAATCCAGGCTGATCAAACACCATTTCCGTTAGAAAAGGCACTTACCGAAGAAGCCTTCGTAGATTATTCAAAATTAATGGAAACACTTATTTACGAGCGTTTTACAGATATCACGGGCGCACGTGATGGCTATGTTTTCAAAAAGATTTAAGAAGAAAAATCAAAAACGTGCCAATAATTGCGAAAACAAGATCATCAGCACCAGTGTCATCGGCTCAACAACATGCCACCTCCCAATCTGCGCATCATACATCCTCGCCCCATAATCATACCACTTCCCCGGCATCTCTTGTTCTTCCTTGCCATTATATTTGTGCTTATTACTACCACTACCACTTTTAGTAAGCAAGGGCAGCCTACTTTCAAAACTCATCCCAAAAGGAAAATAATCATTGGCCTGCTCCACCTGTGGCTTGCCGTCAGCATCTGGTGTGATAACCGAACGCACATTACCAAGGTGATCTTTTAGATAATAATAAAAGGTGGTATTCCCATTCTCATCCAAACTCACATAGCCATCGGCATGGCTGATGCGGCTGGGCTGGCGGTGGCTGAGCATAAGCTCGTCGTAGTAGCTTTCGTTGAGGGTGAGGGTGTCGATGGCTTTGGAAGATTTCATCTTTGCGAAGGTAATGATTTTCTGGTTT
>JAQVGO010000147.1 GCA_028696715.1 Bacteroidales bacterium | reverse complement strand
ACCGCCTTGAATAAATTTCAGTTGTTGATCTACAACCGTTGGGGCCAGTTAGTATATGAAAGTACCGATCCTTTTCAGGGGTGGGATGGCAAAGTAAAAGGCGAAGATGCACCACAGGCCTCGTATATCTGGCAATTGACATATGAAAGTTTTGAAAGCCAGTATCAGGCAGCTCAAAAAATTGTAGAACGTGGCATTGTAAACTTAATTCGCTAAAGCCGTATTACATCATTACAAAGCATTTTAGTAATTTCGCCATTAAATACATTCACATGGCCGAAATTGCCCAATTCACTCCGCTGATAGCACAAAACCTGAATCTTGCCCATCATGCAGTGCGCAATGTGGTTCAGCTTTTAAGCGAAGGTGCTACCATTCCTTTCATCGCCAGATACCGCAAAGAAATGACGGGCTCACTGGATGAGACAATAATCCTGGCCATCCAACAGCAACTCGAAAAATCAGAGGCACTCGAAAAACGCCGCAAAAGCATACTCGAATCCATTGCTTCTCAGGAGAAGCTCACCGATGAGCTGGCTCAACGTATTGCCGCTGTTAATGATCTGCAAAGCCTCGAAGACCTCTATCTGCCATACAAACCCAAACGACATACACGAGCAACGATTGCCCGCAAAAAAGGCCTCGAACCGCTTGCAGCCATCCTGATGAAACAGGAAATAAAAAATCCCGAAAGCATGGCAGAAAAGTTTGTGAGCAAGGCAAAAGAAGTTAACAATACAGAAGATGCCTTGGCTGGAGCCATGGACATCATGGCAGAATGGATTGCAGAAAATGCCCGGGTCAGAAAGTCGGTTCGTGAAACCTATCAACACTCGGCCTTGATCAAATCGACTGTATCAGACGACACTCATCAGGATGCAACTGTTTTTCAGCAATATTTCGATTGGTCGGAGCTGCTTGATCAGGCACCTTCGCATCGCGTGCTTGCCATTTTCAGGGGTGAGCACCAGGGAATTCTAAAGCTTAAACTCGTCATTGATCAGGACAACTGCCGTTCGAAGTTGGAAAGGATGTTTGTAAAACCGGCCTCAACAACCCGTAAATATGTTGAATCAGCCGTAAAAGACAGCCTCAGGCGTTTGATCATTCCTTCCATCGAAACAGAAATACGAAACCATTACAAAGCCAAAGCCGATGCCAAAGCTATTGAGGTGTTTGTTGAAAATCTCAGACAATTGCTTTTGACTCCTCCACTGGGTTCCAGGAGGGTGCTGGCAATCGATCCCGGCTTTCGCACTGGCTGCAAAATTGTTGTCCTGGATGCGCAAGGTAAGCTGGAACATAATGATACCATTTACCCTCACCCGCCGCAGTCAGAGACCAAACAAGCCATGCAGAAAATTAAAAATCTGGTGAATGCACACAGAATAGAGGTGATAGCCATCGGCAATGGCACAGCTGGTCGCGAAACAGAAGATTTTATCCGAAACATCCGTTTCGACAGGGACCTGACCGCTGTGATGGTGAACGAAAGTGGTGCTTCTGTGTATTCTGCTTCTGCCGTGGCACGTGAAGAATTTCCTGATTACGACATTACGGTTAGGGGTGCTGTGAGTATTGGACGACGGCTGATGGATCCGCTGGCTGAGTTGGTTAAGATTGACCCAAAATCCATTGGTGTAGGGCAATACCAGCACGATGTGGATCAGAAAGCCTTGCAGACGAGCCTGCAACAAACGGTAGAATCCTGTGTGAATGCGGTTGGCGTTGAGTTGAATACCGCCAGCGAACAACTGCTGACTTACGTAAGCGGGCTGGGCCCCCAACTGGCAAAAGCAATCATACAATACCGCAATACCAACGGACCTTTCAAGAGTAGGGAAGAACTCAAGCGAGTGCCACGTTTGGGACAAAAAGCCTTTGAACAATGTGCAGGATTTTTGCGTATCAGAGGTGCCGAAAATCCTTTGGATGCCAGTGCGGTGCACCCTGAGAGCTATCCCATTGCCCAGGAAATTGCCCGCAAAGCAAAACTTCCGATCAATGAGTTGATGGGAAACAAAAAAGCACTTGAGAAGCTTGACATCAAGACTTTTACCAGTCAAACGGCTGGCATAGAAACCATTCAGGATATCTTTTCGGAACTAGAAAAACCAGGGCGCGATCCAAGGGCAAACTTTGAAGTGATGGCTTTCGATAAAAACATCCGGAGTATTCAGGATTTGCACGAAGACATGGAATTAACCGGTATTGTAACCAATATCACAGCCTTTGGAGCCTTTGTGGATATTGGGGTGCATCAGGATGGTCTGGTTCATATCAGTGAGCTGGCCAATCGTTTTGTTAAGGATCCTAACGAGGTGGTTCATCTCAATCAGAGAGTTAAAGTACGTATCTTAGCTGTGGATGCAGCACGAAAGAGAATCAATCTGAGCATGAAAGCTGTATCATCGAATACTTAAATGAGGATTAAAACGTTACAAAATTATGCTTAAGAAAATATTTCGAGGGAGTATTTCGCTTGTGATGTTCCTCCTGCTTTTTAGCCTTAAAGGGCATAGCCAGATCATCAAAGGACAGCTGATTGCCGGACTTAACATGACACAGGTTGACGGTGATGAAGTGTATGGCTACAAAAAGCCGGGCCTGCAACTTGGGTTGGGAGCCATGATTCCTTTTGGTGATAAATGGGATCTTTCGATAGAGACCATCTACAACGAAAAGGGAGCCAGGCAAAAAGCCCAGTATCCCATGCTGGCAGATTCGACCAATGGGGCTTACAGCCTGTATCTCAATTATCTGGAAGTTCCTGTTTTGGTACATTTTACTGACAAAGAACTGATCACCGTAGGCACAGGATTTTCGTGGGGACGACTAATCACCGCCCGCGAATACGAGCACGATCGCCAAACCAATACTGATGCCCAGAATGGTGTTTATAACCCAAACGATTTCAATGTATTGGTTGATCTGAGGATGCGCCTATATAAACAAATAAAATTTAATTTTCGATATGCGTATTCTATGGCAAAAATCCGAACCCGGGAATACTCCACTAATACAGGTTCCGGTAGCACCTGGAGCCGCAAACAATATAATAACATGCTTACCTTCAGACTAGTATATATGATCAACGAAGTCAAAAGCGATCAAAACCGACGTCAACTGCCATGAAACAATTATCTGCTTCCTATTGGATAAACCGACTCAAGCTGCTTGCTCATCCCGAAGGGGGCTTTTTTAAGGAAGTTTACCGCGCTGCCGGGGAGATTCCTGCTTTGGCATTGCCACCCCGATTCAAAGGCAACAGAAATTTTAGTACTGCAATCTATTATTTACTCGAAAGAAACGATTTTTCTGCCTTCCATCGCATTCTTGCCGATGAAACCTGGCATTTTTACGATGGTAACCCACTGGAAATAATCATCATAACCGCAGAAGGCAAGCTGAACAAACAAATCATTGGCCTCAGCCAGCCCGAAGCTTTACCTATGTTTACGATAAGTGCCGGCGACTGGTTTGCTGCCCGAAGCACTGGCGATTATACCCTTTGTGGTTGCACTGTGGCTCCCGGCTTTGACTTTGCTGATTTTGAGCTGGGTGATTACAAACAACTTGCCGCACTTTTTCCGCAACACAGAAAACTGATCGAACAGTTTACGCGGATATGATTGATAAATAACTGAAATCCATGATTCAAGCCTTACGTTAAAAGCTGCTTATAAATTGATTAAAATTTGCGCAGATTTTATCATAAGTTGTGCAAAAGTTGATCAGAAGTTGTGCAACTTATCCCGAATTGAATAAGACCTCCCTGCGAGTTTAAAAACCTGCCGGAAACAGTTAAAACACACAAATTCTGTTATTCGTATTGAGTTGCAGGTGAAGTTGTATTACAACCAGCCAAATTTCTCCAAATTTTTATTTGATGGCTTTAAGTTACTGAATATAAACAGTAAATGCCGTAATTTATATCCTTCCAAACTCCATTGAATACAAAATTTACGAATTGGAAACAACATCCTGGAGCAATTTAATTCATCTCGTATAAAGCACTTATCACTTCCTAATTATTAGCTTAGATTGATTATAAATTGAGCTTATAGTGAATATTGGCCATATTTAACCAGCTTGTAATGTTAAAAATTCTAAATTTACAAAGTCGTTTTTATGAAACCAATCCCAAATTGTGACGTATAAACAATTCTAAAAAGAAAAGCTTAGACAAATGAAATATTGTGCATATTCTACTTCATACCGCCAGAAGCCGCTCTTGACAACCCATCTGAATTGTAAATCAATATTTATTGATACTGTTGCCCT
>JAQVGO010000146.1 GCA_028696715.1 Bacteroidales bacterium | reverse complement strand
CTTCAACACATTGACCGTCAGAGTTATTATGGTGCCGAGCAGGATCCTAACGCCTATGGAAGCACCACAGATCTTTCCAGTGTGAATGGTTTCCAATATCATTTGAAAACAGATCGGTTTCTGTTTGTTGAAGCAAATATTACCACCGGCTTTGAGTTGCAGCTCAATTCGATGCACGATCGTATGCCCGGCTACGGACGCGATTTGAAACAAGATATCACCATTGCCGGTCTTTTTGCACAAAGTGAGTGGAAGTTCACGAAAAGCAGCATATTGCTGGGAGCCCGGCTCGACAAGCATAATCTGATAGACCGATTCATTGTAAGCCCGCGACTTACCTATCTTCGTGATCTGAAACCCGATTTGCAGTGGCGCAGCAGTTTTTCGACCGGTTATCGCGCTCCGCAGGCTTTTGATGAAGATTTGCATATCCTGGCGGTTAACGGCGGTGTGATGCTGATTCAACTGGCACCAGATCTTCGGCCTGAATATTCGCTGAGTGTGAGCAGCTCCCTGGATTATTACCTCAAAATTTTCGGGAAGGAAAGCAATCTGATGCTGGAAGGATTTTATACTTCGCTGGATGATGTGTTTGTTTTGCAGAGCCTCGAAACTGATGCAAACGGCAACCTGATCGTTGAAAGAAGAAACGGCTCGGGCGCCAGGGTTTACGGCATCAATCTGGAGAACCGAATTGCCTTTGATTCGAGAAATCAACTTCAGTTTGGGTTCACCTGGCAGCACAGCAGGTATAAGAAAGCCGAAGCCTGGAGCGATGATCCGGAAACAGCTTTATTGCATTCGCTGCCAAAATCTCCTGATCTGTATGGCTATTTTACCCTCACAACAGCATTAAGCAAAAAATGGACAGGTGCTTTTACCGGCACATTTACCGGCCCTATGAAAGTTCCTCATTTTTCCGGTTATATCGCACAGGATCAGCTAAAATCAACAAAATCCTTTGCCGATATCAATCTGAAAGTTACGTATCAGATAGCTGTTGGAGAAGCGTTTGATTTACAGCTGGAAGCCGGTATCCAGAATATTTTCAACAGCTATCAATCAGATTTTGATTATGGTATCAATCGGGATGCCGGCTATATGTATGGCCCAATGAAACCCCGAACAATTTTTGTAGGACTAAAAGCCGGCAATTTGTTATAGCAAATCGAAGTTTGACTTATTGAGTTTGCATGAAAGCCTCCGGGAAGAGGCTTTTTTATTTCCCGCTGAGTTTTCCTTTAAAGGATTTACTGAAGTTTTCCCAATCCTGATTTTCATAATGTCCGTCGCCAAAATAATGAATCACAGGTTCGAAATTCTGAGGAGGGAAAAAGCCTGGAACTATACTGATGATTTTCATTTCCTCGTTCATAAATACATAACTTGGATACGACATTTTTCCGCGCAAAAGTGCCTGTGCCAGTTCGTGTGAACTACGCGATTTGCCAGGATTGGGATTTACAAATGTACGGTTGGCATAAACGACAGTGTCTGATCGTTCGGCATCAAACTTAACCATATAAAAATGCTCCTGCATATAGGCCGCAATAACCGGATTGGCAAAGGTTTCCTTATCCATTTTTTTACACCAGCCACACCAGTCGGTGTACATATCAATAAATATCTTTTTGGGCTTTGTCTTCATCTTCTCGACTGCTGTTTCAAAATCGAGCCAGTCAATTTTAGCTTCCTGAGCCACAGCCGTATAAGAAATAAAAAAGAATAATATAGCTGCAAAAACCGTTTTTGTCATGATTCAGTTGCTTTAGAAATTCTTTAAACGATCCAGCTCGCGTTTGCTGTCTTTCTTTTTAAGGTCTTCGCGCTTATCGTAATGATGCTTCCCTTTTGCCAGAGCTATTTCGAGCTTGGCCAGACCTTTTTCGTTCACAAACAACACCACTGGAACTATGGTATAACCCTTTTCATTCACTTTTGTTCGCAGCTTTTTGAGCTCGCGGGCTGTCATCAAAAGTTTTCTGTCGCGTTTAGGATCGTGGTTGTTATAGGTTCCAAAGCTGTATTCAGCGATGTGCATCTCTCTTACAAAAAGTTCATCTTTCAAAAAAACACAATAGGCTTCATTGAGGCTTACTTTGCCCAGCCGGATAGATTTTATTTCGGTGCCTGTGAGTACCATCCCGGCAACAAATTTCTCTTCCAGAAAATATTCAAAGCTGGCTCTGCGATTTTTTATTCTGATCGTTTGTGGTTTCATAGGAAGTGCAAAAGTAAGACAAATCAAAAAGTTGCCAACAAAAAACGCTCCGACTTAAAAATCAGAGCGTTTTTTTTTTGAGGCATTCGGATTCTATTTACTATCTCCCAGGATAATCGGAAGGCCATCGCCTGAATTACCAATAATTACCACTTTTGAATTTGGAGATTCTGCCAACTTCAGGGTTGCATTTATTCCCTTCTCGCGCAGAATTGACTCAGTGATACTTGCACTCAATATTTTATTGGCACGCGCCTTGCCTTCAGCATCAATACGCTGGCGTTCGGCTTCCTGCTCGGCTTTTTCAAGTTTAAATTCGTATTCAAGTGCTTCCTGCTCTTGCTTAAGCTTACTTTCGATGGCCGTTTTGATTGTTGGTGGAAGCGTAATAGAGCGAATCAGCACCTGATTGAGTTGTACGTATTTTTGGTCGAGCAGTTTCTTTGTCTCATCAAAAATTTCAACCTGAATTGCATCGCGCTTGGTAGAATAAATCTGTTCCGGTGTGTAGCGGCCAACCACCGAACGAGCGGCTGATCTCAGGGATGGAATCACCACACGGCGCATATAATCGGTTCCAATCTGTGAGTGTAACAACCCCAGCTTATCCCAGTTGGGCTGATACCAGGCCGAAAAATCGACCCTGATTTCCAATCCGTTTGAAGATAAAACATTCATTTCTTCGGCTACCTCCTGCTGACGTGTTTCGTAAAGATACATTGTATTCCAGGGAGCCAAAAAATGAAATCCTTCCTTGTAAGTCGTTTCGGTATCAACACCGCCTGCAAAAAGTTTAAACAATACACCGCCATGACCAGCAGGGATGGTAACCGTCATTCGGCTCCAGAAAATAATCAGGATCAGCACTGCCCCAACAATGATGGCAATGGGTAAAATCTTTTTAAAATCAAGGTTTTGTTGTTGTTGATTCATGTGTTATGTATTTAAGGTTTAATCGGATAAATAGGATAATGTTCAGTCAAATCAATTGATATCAACTGCTTATGGCCATCCATAGTTTCTTCTATTGCCAAGATTTTATTTTGCTCCGACAGATAATGCAGTAAATGTAGTGATTTTTTTGCTTGCCATACAATTTCCGGTTTGCTGCCGTCTTTTCTGACATTGATGATATACGACTGCTTTTTGCCTGAAGCTAAGGCAAATAACCTGTAATCACTGTCGGACCATATCGCCTGAATAAAATCAAGCGAATCATTTTGAATTATAGCATAAGGCTTTGCATACCAATGAAATAGTTTTAATATCTGCTTGTTGTTTTCGATTGTTGTGCAAACAATTAATTCATCCGAGGGCGACCAGCTGGCATGTCGGCAACCTTCGGTACCCTCGAACTGATTCAGATTTTGATAAACAAAATCAAAGGTAAACAAGCCTGCCTCTGACTGGTTAGGCCTTCTTCCCCGAAAAAGCAGTAAGTTCTCAGTATGATTCAATTTTGGATCGTAAGCCTGTATATCGCGATCAGTCATCAAGGGGATGATTTTATTCTGCCTGACTTCAAAAAAGCGATCTTCGGAGGCAACAATAAGGTTTCCTGATTGCGTCCAGAAAGCTTGCTGAGGCACCATTTCTGGCCATTTCACTTCATTTATTGCAGCAATTTCGGGATGCCACAAAAAAAGTTTATCCTCTTCTGCAAGGCTACTAATGATAAAATATTGACCATCCTTATTGATTCCGGCATCCTGCACATTCCATCGCGAATTCAGGATCAGCTCAAGCTGTGAAGAAGAAGCTTGACTGAAAAGCATACCGGGCAGAAAAAGAATTGCAAACAATCGCATCCATACCATTGCGCAAAAATAGTATTTACACATCATTTAAATGCTGTTGCATCAAAGTTTACAAACGCCCCTTAATGATCTCTTCCACAATTTCGGGATTCAGCAAAGTGGTGGTATCACCAAAGTTACCTGTTTCACCTTCAGCGATCTTGCGCAAGATACGGCGCATAATCTTTCCTGACCGAGTTTTAGGCAAACCACTCACAATCTGAATCTTATCTGGTTTGGCAAACGGACCGATCAGCTTAGAAACAGCAATCAGCACCGAATGCTTGA
>JAQVGO010000047.1 GCA_028696715.1 Bacteroidales bacterium | reverse complement strand
ACCACAGATGGCGGGGCTTCGTGGCATTTCGTCCAAATCCCGTTTGATGAAAGGATTAGCTCAATCAGTTTTGCTGATTCTGAAACCGGAATGATCACCCTCTACGATCAAGGTATTTTGATCACCCGTGATGGAGGAGAAACTTGGTCAGAGCCTGTGCAGATCAATGAACGAGCAGCGTCTTTTGTAAAAATGATAACGCCTCTGCGGGCTGTTGCCACTTTTGAAGATGCGATGGTAGCAATTACGGCTGATGGAGGTGAAAGCTGGGAGCTTCGCTACGAAGGGCAACACCGCAGGGTAAGATTACCTGTAAGCTTTTTCGTGGATGAGCAGCAGGGCTGGATGGTGGGAGACAATGGCGCCGTATTACGTTATACGGATGAATTCTTGAGCCTGCCTGCAAATATGGCTCAGGAGCAGCAAAAGTTGTTTTATCCCAATCCGGCAAATGATGTAATTTATTTGTTGCCTGAAAACCACCATGGACTTGGCATTTATGATATGCAGGGGCGGGAGGTTTTTTATCAGGAGAAATATGCAGGAAGTCGCATTGCAGTTGATCTTTTGCCTGCTGGCATTTATCAACTGGTGCTGAGGAGCGGAGACAAAAAGCTGCATCAAAAGCTGGTGGTGGAGTAATAAGTTCAAAAGCAAGCATTAAAATTTCATGCAGCACTGTGTTTTGAATGAGAAAACGGCGAAGCATTGCTGATATCAAAATCTTGTACAGCATCAAAAAAGTCCCTTTAATCTTTGCCAATTAAAGGGACTTTTCACTTTTCACTTTTTTGATGCGTACTATTGAACTATGATTCTTCTGATAAAAATTTTGTTGTTGGAGGTGCCTCTCACAAAATACACGCCTTTTGACGGAAGTGTGAGTGTTGTCTGATCTTTCACAGCTTTTTGCAAAATTACTTTTCCCAGAACATCAATAATCTCAAGCTGTAGCTCACCATTGCATTCCAGATTTATTATTCCTGTAGTGGGGTTGGGATAAACTTTAATATTGATATTATCAGCTGTAAATAAACCATTTACGATAGTGCCTTCGCCTTCCAGGCTGATAGTAAGACTTTCAGCATCAGTGCTGGAAATCGTGATATCACCTGAAAAATATCCAACAGAATCTGGTGCAAATCGTGCGTAAACTGTAAAGTTGTCAACCAAACCTTCGTTTGGTGAAATTTCCAGTGTGCTGCCAAATCCTTCTTCCGCAGAATCAGAAATCTCGAAAAACTCGGACGAATTTAGCAAAATATCATCAAGCAAATCTTCTCCATTAATTGTAAATGACATCACCTGAGAAACTGTATCAAAGGGAACTACGCCAAAATTTATTTCGGTTTCACTGGCATAAATGACAGGATTGGCGGCATTGGGGAAATGATAAATTATGCCATCGTCGTAAGAGTCGCTAAAAGCTGATTCCGCACCTCCGGTAATGATGATGTTGCCATTTGAAAACTGTGCTGCTGCACCTCCAAATCTTGGCTCGGGAATGCTCTCTTCTTCAGTAAGTGTGTTTGTTTCCGGATTGTAGATCATAACACTGCTGAGAGTTTCTCTGCTTCCATAGTCAAAAATGCCATTTAGTGATCTAATAGAAGGGGGGTTAGTGTTTAAAGCAAGCGATTTGTTGCCGTTGCTGCCTCCAATTATTATAACCGTTCCATCAGGTAAAGTTTCTAATGCACCATTTGAAAATTCATAGTCAAGCGAATTGACCTCAGTCCATGCTGCTGTTTCGCTATCAAATATGGAAATTTTGTTGAAATAGGTGAAGGAAGAGAAATCGAATCCGCCAACAAACAGGGCTTTACCATCTCCTAATGCAATGATTTTACCTCCTCCGGTAGTTGTATAAGGAAGATCTCCAACTTCTGTCCAGATCATTGTTTCCGGATCAAAGATTGCGCTTGAAGATGTACCTGCTGTGCCGGTGAATCCTCCAGCGATCAGCACTTTTCCATTTGATAAAAGTGTACCAACATGATTTGCAACCGCCAGCGGCATGGGAATTACATCTGAATAAGTATTTGTTTGAGGGTCATATACATACGAATCTGAAAGAATGGTGTAGGGAGGCTGTGACCAACCACCGGAAAGCAAAACTTTTCCATCAGTAAGCTTCACTACACATTGCGATGATGCATCTGTTGGCATATCGCTTTTTTGTGTCCATTCATCGGATGCAACATCGTATTCATATACTGAATTAACTGTTCCTGAGGCATTAGCGCCTCCAAAAACCAGTACAGTGTTTGCTGGACTTAAAACTGCCCTATGCTCAGTTATTAATAAAGGATAAGGAGCTTTGGTTTCCCAGGTATCAGTGGCTGGATCATACAATTCAACAAGATTAGTATAATCCTGAAATCCAATATCGCCCGCAACCTGTAATACGGTGTTGTTTGGCAGTATTGTTAAAGTGTGTGTGTTGCGTGCAGCTGAAAAGCTACTTGTGGATTGCCAGACAGATTGGCTGAACATGGCAATCGGTAAGAAAATGGAAATGAGTAAAAAGTTAAATTTAAACATAATTTTAATTTGGTTTGATTAACAAAATAAACAACTGAAAATTATTAAATGAAAAGTGAGTGTTCAAATTTTAACAACTTACATTTTCCACGAATATATTGAAACCAGTGAGGATTTGGTGCGTATAGTCAGCGAAAGTCGGATAGAAATTCCCAGCAATGTAAATGTTTAATTTTATTACAACAATCAGCTTGAGTTATAGGTTGTTTTGATCAAGAAAATGGCGATTGAATAAGAGAAAACTGTTATTGATTAGAAATATTGACAACTGGAGATGCCTGACGCTGCTTATAATTATCAAAACGGTTAAATGACATTGGTAATGTGCTAAGCGTTAAAAGTAATTTTTAGCTAAAAAGTTTTGGTGGAATGAGAATTATGTATAAGGTTTAAAGTAGTTAGTTTTGGCTGGCATTAATTCATAAAAAGCAAAACTGAATCAGCGTGTATGCAAAAGCATATAATTGTTAAAACATTCATGCTATCTATATTATATTGCATATAATTCATACATTTGTGATGTTATTGATATAATTGTGTGGCATGAAAAGATTAGCAGTCTTTGTAAAAGAACGTCGGCGAGATGTTAACCTTACGCAGGAAGAATTTGCTGAGCGTGCGGGTGTTGCTTTAACAGTGATTCGTAAGATAGAACAAGGCAAAACCAATCTGAATTTGGATAAAGTAAATTTAGTTTTACACATGTTTGGTCACGAATTGGCACCTGTAAATTCCAAAGATTTAATAGAATGAGAAGCGGTAGGGTTTTTTATAAGGATGTTTTAGCCGGATTAATTACGGAAACAAATGAAGGTGAATTTATTTTCCAATATGAAAACCACTATGTAAGGGAGTATCCCAATGAATTCATCACCTTTACGATGCCTGTTTCAGATCAGGCCTATAAAAGTAATCGACTTTTTCCGTTTTTTGAGGGTTTAATTCCGGAAGGTTGGTTGCTGGATATTGCTTCCAGAAATTGGAAGATTAACCCCAATGATCGAATGGGATTATTGCTGGCATGCTGTCAGAACTGTATCGGTGCTGTGAGTGTTATACCAAACAGGGAAGAAGATGCAACATAATTGTTTATATTGTTACGAATCTCTGCCCGAAGGCATTGATTTTCATGAACAATGTTCTAGGAAAATTTTTGGAACCAAAATTGCCCCAAAGATTACCTACACCCTGGATCAAATGGATGAACTGGCAAAAAGCGTCGTTGAGCGAAGTGTTTCTGTTCCTGGCGTGCAGGCCAAATTATCCATGTCGCTTGTTAAATCTATAAAGCAAAAGTCAGATGCCAGACTTACGGTTGTTGATGCATTGGGCGGACAATATATCTTTAAGCCTCCTTCCGAAAAGTTTGTAGAACTGCCAGAAAATGAACATCTTACTATGCGAGTGGCCGAAGCTTTTGGCCTTCGGGTGGTTCCTTCTTCATTGATTCGATTGGCATCGGGCGAAAGATCTTACATCACCAAACGCATTGATCGAACATCATCTGGCGGAAAAATTCACATGCTGGATATGTTTCAGATAACCGAGGCTTATGACAAATATAAAAGCTCCATGGAAAAGGTAGGGAAAGCATTGGACGCCTATTCCAGTAATCCTTTGCTCGACAAAATCCTGCTCTTCGAACTTACTGTTTTTTCTTTTTTGGTAGGCAACAATGATATGCATCTGAAGAATTTTTCGATGATCGAAAGTGCTTCCGGTTGGATTTTGGCACCTGCTTATGATTTACTCAATGCTACCATTATTAATCCGGATGATGACGAAGAACTTGCACTTAACCTCTGCGGGAAAAAAAGAAAATTAAATCGCGATCATTTTGATCAATTTGCTGAAAAATTAGGCTTGAACACTAAACAAAGGTTAGCTGCATTTACCAGATTTTCAAAGCACAAAAGAAACGCAACAAACTGGATTGATCGTTCCTTTCTTTCAGAAGAAATGAAAATGGCTTACCTAAATCTTATTGAGACGCGATATAAGCGATTGGCATTGTAAATAATCGCTTTTGGCTAAAAAACGCGCACTTCCTGTCCTTCAAAAAGTACTACATCACCAGCTTTTATTTTGCGCCTTTTTTCCAATGCAACGGTGCCGTTCAATTTTACTTGCCCGGCCAGTATCATTTGATTGGCTTCGCCACCACTTTCGGCCAGGCCGGTAAATTTGAGCAATTGATTCAGCAAAATGTATTCATGACCTTCGAGCGGGAATTCAATCATATGAAGTGATTTTGTTAGGATTTTGTTTTTAGCTGTAAAGCTTAGGCTCGGCCTCGCCGCTTAATACACGTAAGCCATTCATGGCAAGGGCTTTCAGTTCGTCTTCGCCTGGATAAACATGTACAGGAGCAATGCGATGCACGCGTTCGATGATTTGATTTACGAAATATTTATCGTGTGCAATGCCACCGGTTATCAAAATGCCATCCACCTGCAAATGCATCACAGTGGCCATGGCACCAATTTCTTTGGCCACCTGATAAGCCATGGCTTTGTAAACCAGTTCTGCTTCCTGGTCGCCGGCTTCAACTTTTTGTTGCACTTCGTAAGCACTGTTAGTTCCCAGATAAGCAACTAATCCACCTTCGCCCTTGATCATTTTGAGCACTTCTTTTAGCGTGTATTTTCCACTGTAGCAAAGCCTTGCCAAAGCAGCCACGGGCAGCGTACCGGTTCGTTCAGGCGAAAAAGGCCCGTCGCCGTCGAGTCCCTGGTTCACATCAACCACACGGCCTTTTTTGTGTGCGCCTACTGTGATGCCGCCTCCCAGATGCACCACAATCAGGTTCATCTCTTCGTATTTGCGCATAATACTTTTGGCATGTTGGCGGGCAACAGCTTTTTGATTCAGGGCATGAAAAATCGAGACACGTGGCAGTAACGGATGACCTGAAAGGCGTGCGATATCATCCAGCTCGTCAACCACCACCGGATTGGCAATAAAAGCACGAGCGTCCGGAAGTGATTGGGCAATGTCGTGAGCAATCAGTCCGCCCAGGTTGCTGGCATGTTCACCCAGCGGACTATTGCGCAGGTCGTGTAGCATGGTTTCATTCACCTCATACACTCCTGATTCGATTGGTTTTAACAATCCGCCGCGTCCTACCACAGCCCGTATCTGTTCCAGCAATATATCGGCATCCAGCAGTTGTTTCAGTATCAAATCTTTTCGAAATTGAAACTGATCTGTGATTTTATCAAAAGCTTCGAGTTCTTGGGTGCTGTGTCGTATCGTTTTGATATAGAGCGGATCAGTGCCTGAAAATACCCCAAACTTTGTTGAAGTGGAGCCGGGATTGATCGTAAGGATGCGGACTTCTTCCATGTTTCTTTGTTTAGGGTGCGAGAGTGATATTTATTTTGCAGTTAGGGCAGCCAGTGCTATGGAATAGAGTTTTGTTTTGGTGCTGTCGCCTCGTGACGACAATACAGCCGGAACTCTTGCTCCAACCACTATAGCTCCAAGCTCGGCATTGGCCAATTTGGTGTTCATTTTATAAAAAACATTACCAGCTTCTATGTTTGGAAACACCAGGCAGTCGGCATCACCGGCAACAGGACCAGTCATTTTTTTGATCGTGGCACTTTCCGGATCAATAGCTACATCCAGTGCCAGTGGGCCATCGATATCAGCACCTTTGATCTGACCCCGGTCGCCCATTTTGGCAATTAATGATGCATCCACACTGGATGGTATTTTATAGGAAACCTGCTCGGAGGCCGTAATTAGCGCAACTTTTGGCCGCTCAATGCCTAAGGCATGTGCCGTGTTAATCAGATAGTTGGTGATGGCAATTTTTTCGGGCATTTCAGGAGCCGGAAGAATGGCAACATCTCCTACTATCAGCAGTTTATGGTAATTTGGATTTTCAATCACCGTTACATGACTCAAAATTGATCCCTTGTTCATCAGGCCTTTTTCTTTGTCTAATATAGCCCGCATGTATTTGTCGGTACTTACCAATCCCTTCATCAGCAGGTTGCCCTGTCCGGCATTGATTAACTCAACCGCTTTGTAGGCAGCTTTCATCTCATCTGGCTCGTGAACAATAGTAAATTTGTTCATACTAATCTGATGACTTTCGCATACTTTGCGTATCTCTTCCTGATCGCCTACCAGTGTGCCTTCAACAAGTCCCTGATCAATGGCCATGCTAACGGCACTGATGGAGTGTTCATCGTTAGCGTAAGCAGCAACAAGGATCTTTTTTTTAGCGCTCCGAAGCGCATCAAACATCTGTTCTAATTTGGTGATTTTCATAAATAATAACCTTGGATTATATAATTGTTAATTTCTTCACATTACAGCTGCAAAAATAGGAAAAAGGGCTTATCGCAGCAAATGACTGATGCTTTTTGTTGTGCCTGCATTTGCAAAGCGGTTGCAGTCCGCAATCCTGATAATCTTGTAGGAACGGATTGCTTAACGGATTTTGCTAATTTCGCACAAAAGCTTTGCAGAAAATGACAACTATCAATGTATCCGAAACGATCATGTTGCGACTTGTTGAGGTGAATGATGCCGAACAAATTTTTAAAACCATAGATGCACAACGTCAGTATTTGGGTAAGTGGCTGCCTTTTGTTGAGTTGACTAAAAAGCCTGAAGATACAATTCAGTTTATCAGAAGTGTTAACAGAGATCAGGAATTGGTTTTTGTGATGCTTTTTCAGGGAGAATTTGCTGGTTTGATAGGATTTAAGAATACCGATCTGTTAAACAGAAAAACAGAAATCGGATATTGGCTTTCTGAACCATTTCAACACAAGGGAATTGTAACAGAATCGGTTAAGCGATTGGTGAAATTTGCTTTTGAGAGCCTACAGCTTAATCGCGTGGAAATTAATTGTGCAGTAGGAAATTTGCCCAGCAAGAAGATTCCACAAAGATTGGGTTTTCAGTTTGAGGGCATTGAGCGGGATGGAGAGCTGCTTATCGGGAATAAATATGTTGATATTGAACGTTATAGTCTTTGTAAGCGTAGAGATAAAGCACACTTTTAAACGCCAAAATGACAGTTTATTATTGGGTAATGATGTCAAATTTTCATAAAACGTATAATTAGATTTTGTAATTCTATTTATATTGTTGATAATTAGATGAGTAAAATAATATTGATTTAATCAGGATATGTTTTGGCATATGATTTGAACTTTTCCTCTGCAAATAAAATATTAACAAAAAAATGGAGGATTAAATCATGAAACTTACACGTTTTTCGAACAATTTGGTTCCTGCTTTTCCTTCATTGATCGATCGATTCTTTGAAGGAGATTTGATGGATTGGAACAACTGGAATTTTGCCGGATCTGATTCCACCTTACCGGCTGTGAATGTGAAGGAAAATAATGATGAAATCACTATTGAAGTAGCAGCTCCGGGCTTGAAGAAAGAAGATTTCAAGCTGGATTACGACAATGGCCGCCTAACGATTTCTTCGGAAAAGGAAGAACAATTTGAGGAAAAAGAGGGCGAGAAAATTACCCGTCGCGAGTTTAGTTACCGCTCTTTCCAGCGTAGTTTTAGTGTGCCCGAAACCGTGGTGAATGTGGACAAAATTGCTGCTAAATACAGCGATGGCATTTTAAAGCTTACTTTACCAAAACGCGAAGAGGTGAAGCCGAAACCGGCAAAGCAAATTAAAATTTCCTAAAATGGAGGGCGGGTTTTCCGCCCTTTTTTATTGTTCAAGTTGTTTGCGACACACCGGACAAAAATCAGCATTTTTCAAGTCGATATCTTCCACATAGGTGGAGGCCTGCATCACACATCCGATATTCCGGCAATGAATAAGCCCAAAGTTATGTCCCAGTTCGTGGATCACCTCTTTTAAAAAGCGTTCAGGATAATTCTGCCTGTTGGTCTTAATCCCATAACGCTCATCCACAAGTCTGTAACCCGAAGCCACTGCCGAACTGCCATTCAGGTAAGCCTGCCCGAAAATGTAAGTGAGAATGGGTATGAAAAGGTCAACCTGAAACAGGCCTACGGTTTTTGATTCTGCTTTGCTGTAATTCTGATCAACCATTTGCAATAAACTGTCGGCATTGTATTGTCTGCGTGCGCCATCGAAAAATTGTCCAAGCTCAGTACGCGCTTCTTTATGATTTACTTTGCATGAAAAGATACGGGCAATTTCGGCACGTAAGATTTCCAGCAAGGCTTTGTCAGTTATGCCAAACGAGATCAGGTTAATCTGATTAACTTGCTTCATGGTGTTGATCGCCATGCCTCAGCTTATTGTTTCAGGTCGTATTTTTTGATTTTATTATACAGCGTAACTCTGTCGATGCCAAGGGCTTGTGCGGCACGAGAGATGTTCCAGCTGTATTTGGTTAACACCTGAGCGATGTGTTGTTTCTCCAGATCGTTCAGGCTTTCTGTTTTGGATAGGGTAACAGGTTTGCTGAGTGGTAAATCACGCAATTTGATTTCTTTGCCGTTACCAACAACAATAGCCCGCTCTATG
Source organism: Bacteroidales bacterium (assembly GCA_028696715.1). Classification (GTDB taxonomy): domain Bacteria; phylum Bacteroidota; class Bacteroidia; order Bacteroidales; family F082; genus UBA5536. Next base: position 9,852 of record JAQVGO010000047.1, on the reverse strand, counting down.
ATATTTTCCAATTCCCTTACATTACCCGGAAAATCATAGTCCTGAAGTCTTTTCATTGCGGCCGCTTCCATATTAACCAATGGCCTGCTCATGCTTTTGCAATATTTTGCAATGAAATAATTAACCAATAGCGGAATATCGTCTTTTCTTTCTCTTAATGGTGGCACATTGATATTAACCACATTAAGCCTGTAGTACAGATCTTCGCGGAAACTGCCTTCGTTTACCATTTTTTTCAGGTCGCGGTTTGTGGCACAAATTACCCTGAAATCGGAGGTGATGGTTTTGTTGCCGCCAACCCTCACAAAGCTTTTCGATTCGAGTACACGAAGGAGTTCGACCTGCATTTTAGATGAGATGGTTGCTATTTCATCCAGAAAAATGGTGCCGTTATCAGCCATTTCAAAACGGCCTTTTCGAGTATAAACAGCTCCTGTAAATGCTCCTTTTTCGTGGCCAAACAATTCGCTTTCGAGTAAACTTTCGGTAAGTGCACCGCAATGTACACTCACCAGCGGAAAGAATTTGCGCAATGAATTTGCATGTATAGCTTTGGCAATCAATTCTTTGCCAGTGCCGCTTTCGCCAGTTATAATCACTGAAGTGTTTGATTGTGCAACCTGTTCTACTTCGGTCAGCATTTTTTTAACCGCCTGGCTTTCGCCAATGATATCCTCAACCTGTTCGAGCGCACTAACTCTTTCGCGCAGTGTTTCATTTTCTTCTTTTAGCGAAACCTGGCGAAGGGCATTGCGGATGAGGTGCGACAGATCATCCGGATCGAAAGGCTTTGTTACATAATCGAAAGCTCCGTCTTTGAGTGCCTGAACGGCAGTGTCAACAGTTGCAAAAGCCGTGATAATAATGATGATAGCATCTGGTTTTATTTGCTTGATTCGGCGCAAAAGCTCTAGGCCGTCCATGCCAGGCATTTTGATATCCGCCAGTATGATATCAAAATGTTCATGATCGAGAATTTTAAGTGCTTTAGAAGCATCTTCGGCACAGGATACCTCAAAGCCATCTTCCAGAAACCAGTTGTATAATGAATCTCTAACAGATGCTTCATCGTCAACAATTAAGATCGAATTTTTTTTCATGATGTTGTTTGGATAGATTCAACATTTAAAGGTAAAATTATTGCCATGGTTGTTCCTTCGCCGGCTTTGGAGAGTACTTCTATTTTGCCTTTATGTCGCTGTACGATGCCGTGTACGATTGCCAACCCCAGCCCTATGCCGCTTACGCCATTTTTTGTGGTGTAGAAAGGCTCAAAAATATGAGGAAGCACTTCTTCGTTGATGCCGCTCCCGTTGTCAATGATTTCAATCCTAAAAGTATTGTCATCGGGATTGGTGGTTCGCAGGATGATTTCACCATTTTCGTTGATTGCTTCGGTGGCATTCATGATCAGCGCAACACAGGCTTGTTTTATTTGATTGGCACCGCATTTCACCCTGTCGTTCGTGGCTTTAAAATCAGTTAAAAAGCTGATCTGATTCATGCGAACGGGATGTGCCATTAATTCGTAGGTTTCAGTGAGTATCTGATGCAGGTGTACTTCACTCATCTGACCCTGATCTTTGCGCGAGAAATCAAGCATTCCTCTTACGATTTCTCCACAACGTTTGGTTTCTGATTCAATCAAACTTAAATGCTTAAGAATAGATTCCTTTTTGGAAGCATATAACTCAATGTTGTTGAGTTGCTTGTAAATCAGTTTGGTATAAATCAGGATTCCTGAGAGTGGATTGTTAAGTTCATGAGCCACAGAAGCTGACAATTTTCCCAATGAAGCAATCCTTTCGAGCTGAATTAATTCGCTTTGAGCCGAACGCAATTCCTCGGTTTTCTTCTGAACCTTATATTCGAGTTGCTGCGACCAGTTTTCAAGTTCAACAGTAGCCTGTTGCAGATTGTCGAGCATGGAGTTGAAAGTAACAGCTACCAGGCGCATATCATCCAGCTGGTCGCTGCCAATATCCACACGGGTGTTTAGTTCGCCCGAAGCAACGGCATTGCTTGCGTTGAGCAGGGCGTTGAGTGGTTTCTTGATTTTTTGAGTGGTGAGCAAGATCAGTAAGCCAAGCAATATTACTGAACTGATGATTGCCATCATATAAAAATCGAGGGATGACTTCTGAACGGCTTCGTCCAGCTGTGCCAATGGCATTTTAATGATAAATGTTCCCAGTATATCTTCTTCAGGGCTGTGAGCGTGGCATTCGGTGGTGGAGCATGAAGTTTCGTTCATGATAGGAGTGCGAATCAACAACTGCCTGTGTTTGTCGGATGTGGTGCTTTCGCAAAGGCTGTTTTCATCAAAAATATAATAAGCCTTTTCGGTGCGTGGAAAAAGTGTATCCATCTGGGTATGACATTGTTTGCAGTCGGGATTGCTCATGTCATCATACAATGAAAATGACCCGTAAATCAAATCGTGATTGTGGTCGTATAAGTTTACTTCATCAATATTGTTTAGGGTATTGATAACGTCGATGATATTGTAGAGTTCGCTTTTGTTGTTTTCGAGCATGGAATGATACATGGCACCTTCGACTATAGAGCCAACATTTTCGCCACTTTGAAGGATTACTTCGTTGAGCTGTTTTTCGTGAACAGACTGATAAATCAATCCAAAGGAAACAAACAGGAAAAGCGTCATCAGGCCGATGCTGAGTATCACGCGACTATAGATGGTAGATCGAAACCAGCGAAAAGGAATGCTGTTTTGCAGACCGGATTTTGTTTTGTGTTTATTTGTTTCCATGTGGATAAAAAGATTTTACCTGCATCTTTCATTATATTATACGCTTCGAAAATACAACAAAAGATGCAGGTAAGATGCTTAGAATCTGTCTAATTTACCTCTGGAAGTCTCAGAAATGCTTGTTCAAAATCATTCCAGATAGTGTGAGGCATTTCGGCAAACACTTGTGGGTCGATTTCGCCCCCGTCTTGTAGAATAATTGGTTGAGCCACAGGCTTATGTGCAGATTGGATCTGAGTCAGAAAATCACGGGCACGGCTTAATTCGTTGATCATCCAGCTTTTAACAGATTTTGGTTTAATCAAAAATTGAACTTCCTGTTGCCAGTTTTCTGCTTTCAGCTCCATCATCCAGGCTTTGTGATAGGGCGAAAGATTATTTATCCCGCTCGACTTCTCAAGCAAGGTATTGGTTTTTTGTACCACGCCACTTAGGGGCGAAACAAGCTGAAGAAGTTTTCCGTTGCAATGTAATTCGGCAATAGCTTCGCCTTTCGCAACTGATTCACCGGGATTTTTTTTCAGTACGATTTGTTCTGTAATAACCAGATTTCCAATCAGATGATTTATTCCTAATCTGATTTGGTTTGCTCTGACAGGTTTCACCCAGATATGATTTATCGCCATATAAAAATGTTGCGGTATATCGGATACTGTCCTGAAAATGTTGGCGATTGAATTAGTAACTGTTACTGATTTCGCTTTTTTGTTTAGCATGATCCAAAATGGTATTAATAAGAGAAAGAAAATGATGGTTAACAAATACTCAGTGCCCTTGGTGGCAAAAAGGTTATAATAATGAAATCCTTCCATGACTGTAAATTTTTTAGTGGTTATTATTTACCCAATCGGGTGATTTTCTTAAAATGGGCATCCGTGTGATGATCCACCGCAACACCCATATTTCAATAAAAATGATCGTTAGTGTTACTACAAATTCCTGCCAGGTAGGCACATAGCGTACTACTGAATCGTATTGAAATGCAATTATTGAAATATTCATCCGGTTAAGAACAATACCCAGCAGGGTGAGTACACTGGCCACTTTTATCATGCCGATATTGTGGGTTCGGTAACTTTGAAAAAACAGCAGCATAGGGAGCAATACAAAGCCAAGCATTTCGAACATAAACCATAAGCCCATCGGACTAAACAGATAAGGCATATTTTGTTGATGTACAAAAATGAGAATTTGCATGAAAAAATACACAAACATACCAACGGCACAAACTTTCGACAAACCGTGTAAAATGCTGTTGTGCTGCTTGTGATGATCTTTATCAAGTTGATAATCAAAAACCTTGCTGCTAATACTCCCTTCGAGAATCACCATCGAAATACCGCCAAAAACACTCGAAACAACAAACATCAGTGGCATGTAGGCGTTGTACCAGAGTGGATGGATTTTGTCTTTTGCCATAAGGAAGAGTGCTCCAACACCAGATTGATGCAAAGCCGAAAGGGTAATACCAAATATCACCGCGGCAAGTGTTAATCCCGACAGAAATTTTCGCGCTTTGCGTGCATTGAGCCATTCGGCAATAGCAGGCGAGAATTCAAGGAGTAGGGCGAGCATATAAAGCAGAAAATGCCAGCCAACCAAAAATAATACGGAACTTACTCCAAAGCCATTTCCTATAATCACATTGATGATACTGAGTGGTCGTCCCAAATCGAGCAGCAGGGCGGCTGAATAGAACAGGTAGGCCAAAAAGCCGTTCAAAACAGTGACGCGCACGATTGGCCGGTATTTTTCCAGGTTTAGGATATACACCATAAAAACCAACACATAAGCGCCTCCGGCAAAGGCTACACCGGTAACCACATCAAAACCAATCCAAAGTCCCCACGGAACTTCCTGGCTGAGGTTTGTTACAGATCCTATTCCTTGCGTAAAACGTATATACATGATAATCAGTCCGGTGATAATTACCGGAATACTGATAATATTAAAAGGCGTAAAGATCTTGCCTTTGGGTTTTAATTCGTTGAGGATAAATTTGAAAGTATTGTTTTCGTGATTATCCAGATACAGGGGTTGTGGTGCTGCTTTGTTCATGACAATTCCTCCTTTTCATGGGTTCCAGATTTGGGTTTTTTGGTAGCTTCATAAATGCCCAGCAAAGCAGCTGGCAAAAGAATATCAACCGGTGCGATGGAAGAAATAAATCCTTTAGTGAGTGAAGGATAGGATTTGTTTTGGATTTTGGTGTTAAAACCTAATTCCTCAAACGGAACTGGTGAAATATACATCCAGCTTGATCCGCCTGCTTCATGTTCGCCATAGATATGAGGATAATACAGTTCCGGATTTTCGGCAATACGTTTGTTAGCTTCGAAGATCAATTCACGACGTGTGCCAAAATAAAGTGCGCCGTTTGGGCAATTATAGGCACAGGCGGGCATCTCACCCTGCTGTTGCAGGTGGTAGCACATATCGCATTTTTCAATCTTGGGATTGGTGCTGTGATACTCAAATTTGGGCATATCAAAGGGGCACGAGACCATGCAATAGCGGCATCCCATGCATTTTTCATCGCGCCAAATCACAGAGCCCTCTTTTGTTTTGTGCATGGCTTGTGTGAGGCAAGCCGCTCCGCAAGCCGGATCGTTGCAGTTCATGCATTGGGTCTTAACAAAAACTTCACCTTTGGAGGTATTGTATTTGTTAACGACAGTTCGGCGTGTGTGATCTGTTTTGCGGCGTTCGTCTTCGTCAATTACGTCAGGCTCTGTGAGTTCATGCTCCCAGGCGCAGTCGTATTCGCAGCCATAGCAGCCTTTGCATTTGGTGGCATCGAACAGTATGCCTTTGAGTTCGGGTAAATCTCCGACTTCATGAGCCGGATCGCCCGCGGTGGTTTTGGAGGTTCCTACTGCCAGCGATGCGGCCGTTACGCCCATGGCTTTCAGGAAGAACCTGCGGTCAATTTTCTTCATGGCAAAGTAATGGTTTGGGTTAGAAAAAGGGCTTATCGTTTGGTTTTGATCTTATCAGCTACCTGGAAGGGTTGATAAAACTGGTCTGGAAATTTTCCCATACTTCGGGGCAGCAATTTTTTAAGATATCAGCTTGTGGCTCACCTCCATCCTGTAAAACAGTTTGTGGATGCATGGTATTGTTGGACGAAATTGAAGCAAAAAAATCGCGCAAACGATTCATTTCGAAGCTGATCCATTTGGTGTATTCGTTCACCATCATCATCAGTTTGTTTTCCTGCTGCCAGTTGCTCGGTTCAATTTGATAGAGCCAGCCTTTGTCGTAAGGAGATTGGTTAAGCTCCTGAATATGTGTGTTGATGGTTTCGTTTACTGCTTTCACGACACCCGTTACAGGTGAAAAAATCGTGATGCTTTTACCATTTTGGATAAGGCTGATCAGGGCTTCTCCTTTCTCAATTTTTTCGCCAGCTTTTTTAAGTTTTACGCGTGAAAGCGGGCCAGTTGCATTCAGGATAAATTCATCTACGCCGGTTTTTACCCAGCCGTCTTTTTGCATCAAAGTCCAGGTGTGGGTTCGGTCGAAAAGTAATCCTGCAGGGGTTTGTTTTGGAGTAATATTTTGATCGGCCTCAAGACTGTCGATGAGGTTTTCGTTTCTGCTTTTCTGGCTAAAAAACAAGGATCCGGTAAGTAATCCGATAATCAGCAGCAATCCTAAAGTCGGCAGAATCAGCTTTTGCCAGGTGTGCTGTTTGATGATTGGTGTAGGAGGAGTAACGGGAATGGTGTTGAGTTTTTCAATCTGGGCATAACGTTCGGGAAGTGGCAATTGACCGATATTGTTTGCAGCAAGTGTTTGCTGTCCTTCATTCAAGGCCCAGCTTACAAAACTGATTTGTGCATCAGAAGGCTTGTTTGCGGCTGCCAGAAAATAAGTGTTTGTGAGGGCATGAGGATATTTTCCCATCCAAACGGCACGTTCGAAGCGACTTGTTTCCGCATAGAAATTTTCCATCTGGTCGAGCCTGCCATTGGCATTGCGATCAATCGGAAGGAGAGCCAGCTGACTACTTTTTTCGGCCATTGCTTCATTTTTGATCGCATTGTAGCTTACAAATCCAATTTTGTTTGTGGTCTGATTCAGGGCTTGCAAAACAGCATTATCAGAAGCCATTTTTTCAAGCTTCCAGGAATCAGCTTTTGATCCGGTAAACTTTTCAAGCATTGCAATCAGCTGGGCATCTTCTGAAATGAGAACGGGATTGTTTTTCATAAAATCAGCCAATGCCTCTACCGTAAATCCGGTCTCGTTCCAGCTGGCTGTTTCGGGATGGTTGATGTTGAAAATTCCAACAACTACATTACGTGCGATCGGCATGCGCCAGGTTTGTGGATCAAGCTTGACTAGATGAGTTTCATCTGTGATGAGCAATGAGTTTTCGTCAGCACCAAAATCGGTTGATTCTGGGGTTTGCAGCTTTAAGGTACTTTGTGGCTGATGCTGCGAAAAGGCATCTGTCCAGCTGATGGCAAGGTTTTTTACAATATCTGAATCCTTTTGTTGATTTGCCTGAAGCGGAATGGTAAAGGCAATGATCAAAAGTGCCATCATGAATTTAGAGAAGTGAGCCTGTGTTTTCATGTCTTTATGATTTTTGGGATTATGTTTCTTAATTTTCATCACATGTATGTTTCTGCCCTGTATGTTCAATTTGCGTGCCAAAGCCAAAATACATTTACTAATACTCACTAAATCAATGAAATACAAAAATCATTTTGTTTCGATTTATGCATGTGTACTGTTGAAAAACACAACACATAATTTGTGAAAATTTTGTAACAACCAGTAAATGAGCACTTAAAATGTAAGTGATGAAAATATATACAGCTGTTGAAAAATACAACATAACTATATTAAAACACTTACAATCAGATTGATATAATTTGTTTAAAACTAATTGCAACCGAAAACTGATGTGGAAGTTGCTATTTTTAAGAGATGTCTTATTTTCGCTGGCTTAAAAATGATTCTATGCTTGAAAATCCTGTAGTATTAACGGTTTTGGATTTTATCCATCAAATGGCTACCATCGCCTGGATTGGTGGCATGGTTTTTAATTTACTGGCCGTAATGCCAACTGTTTCGAAAGTGCTGGAACCTGCCCTGGCCGGAAAGTTTATGGGTGCACTGATGAAAAGAGTGCGTGTGATTGTTTATGTTTCCTTGCTGGTGTTGTTTGTAACGGGCATCCCCATGAAAATCGCAAGCGAATATTATGTGGCTATCATTAATTTTGATACAGCCTGGGAAACAGCAAGTTTTGTGAAGCATGTATTGGTTGCAATCTTAGCATTGGTTGCGCTTTATTCCTTTGAGTTACTGAGCCCGAAGGTTGGGCGTTTGGCTGCGAAAGGACCATCAGCTGAATTAGTCAGCTTACGTAAGAGACAGCAAAAACTGGCTGCCGTTTCTTTTCTGCTGGGAATTGCGATTGTATTTATTTCAGTGATGATGAAGTATTTATGATGACGTTTTTCTAAAACAATCCTCCATAAATTAATCCGCTAATAGTGGCCATCACGATCACCAGCGCAACATAAACCAATGTTTTTTGCGTTCCCATAACACCTCTGATTACCAGAATATTTGGCAAGGAGAGTGAAGGGCCTGCCAGTAAAAGTGCCAAGGCGGGTCCTTTGCCCATTCCGGCAGCGATAAGACCTTGCAAAATAGGCACTTCGGTAAGGGTTGCAAAATACATAAACGCACCAACGATTGAAGCAAACAAGTTCGAAAAAACTGAATTGCCACCTACCAGTGCTGTTATCCAATCGTTAGGAATGATGCCGGGGATGTTCACGTTATCATGTGTTGAGCCTAATAGAAAACCAGCAGTAACAACCCCTACAGCCAGCAATGGCATAATTTGTTTGGTAAAATCCCAGGCCGAGCGTGTCCATTCCGGATTATCTTCATCGTTTTTGTCCAACAAGGTGATGATGCTTAAACCAGCAATGGCTACAACCATGGGCACCAAAGGAGAGGAAGTAAGCAGTCCGGCAGCTGCTGTTGCCAGCGCGGCAATGGCTACATGCCACCATTTTATCTTGAGGATATAAATGAGCGAATAAATCAGAAACAAACCAAAAAAACTGGTGATCAGCCATTTGTTCGACCAGATCCAAAACCAGGCACCCGTTGTTTCATCGGAGGAAGGAGCTCCCCAGTTGGCAAAAACCAAAATCAGTACGAGTGTAAAAAAGTGAAAAGAGGTCTGCCACATCGGCCTTTTTTCGGGCATATCCGGGAAATTCATTTGTTCGGCCCGTTTGGCTCTCTCTTCTTTGCGGTAAATCAGCGACATAGCTGAACCGATAACAATAGCAAAAACCACTGCGCCGATGATACGGGCTACACCCATTTCAAAACCGAGGATGCGTGCAGTGAGAATGATGGCCAGTATATTGATGGCCGGACCGGAATACAAAAACGCAATGGCTGGTCCCAAACCAGCACCCCTTTTGTGAATGCTCGAAAATAGTGGAAGAATCGTACAGCTGCAAACAGCCAGTATTGTTCCTGAAACAGAAGCTACTGTGTAGGCTACCCATTTTTTGGCTTTGGCTCCAAAATACTTCATCACAGCTCCCTGGCTCACAAAAACGCTGATCACCCCGGCGATAAAAAAGGCCGGAAGCAGACAGAGAATTACGTGCTCGCGGGCATACCAACGTGTTAAATCAAGGGTCGCATCGATGGCAGTCAGGAATCGCTCATTTTCAATGGGCAGGAAAAATGCGAAAAGGAAAATTGCGATGATCCAACCCAGTATTTTAAACTCTTTTTTGATTTCCATGAGTAGAAGTCATTTTAAGGAATAAAGAAGATGAAGATATAGTACAATCCTACCAGGATGAAAACAACTGCGATGACTTTTCTGAACCATTTTTCGAAGGTTTTGAGCTTATTGTAAAAGCTGCCCACTTCTGACATGGTAAAAGCCAGCATCCATGCCAGTACAATCACCGGCAGGCCTGTTGCCACAGCGAAAATCATTGGCAGAAATAAACCCGAAGGACTTGCAATGGTAATCGGGATCAGCATACCAAAATAAAGCAGGCCGCTGTAGGGACAAAAAG
>JAQVGO010000046.1:5633-19287 GCA_028696715.1 Bacteroidales bacterium | reverse complement strand
TGAAAATTAAGCGTTTACATCAGATGGTGTAAGCGCTTTTTTCTTATTTGGTTGATGTTTGGTTGGCTCTTTCGACAAAAGTATCTACAGTATGGCCTGCTTATTCTGTCTTCTTTTCATGAATTTTTGCAATATTAAAACAGCTTTAGTTTTTTTAAGTTACTTTTGAGCAAACAATATTTTTTCAATCATGAAAACAAAATCCAAAATACTGATTGCAATTTTGATTCTTCTGGTTGTGATCCAATTCATCCGTCCTGAGCGTAATATTGAAAATAATCCCAGCCGTTATGATATTTTTCATAAAAGCGGACAGCCTACCGAAATTGTAGCCCTTGTGCAATCAGCTTGTTACGACTGCCATTCAAACCGAACTGCCTATCCCTGGTATGCCAGCGTAGCACCCATTTCGTGGGTGATTGCCAATCATGTGAATGAAGGGAAATCAAAACTAAACTTCAGTGATTGGAAATTGCTGGAGGTAGAAAAGCAGCGTCATGCACTGGATGAAGTGATAGAAGTGCTCGAGAAGCAGGAGATGCCACTCAATGCTTATCAATGGTTGCATAGTGAAGCAAATTTGGATCAAACCCAGATACAGATGATTATCACTTGGGCAACAGACTTTAAAAAGCAATTGAATTAAAATGAAAAAAGCAGGTAAAAAGAACTTCTACCTGCTTTCACTGGCAAAACCCTGAGGTTTAGTTGATAACAATCAGCTGCCTGACTATTGCACCATTTTGATAGCTTACCTCCAGCATGAGTGCATTTTGCTGATAAGGTTTCAAATCAAGCTGCATTGCTGTTTTTTCTTCAAGATTAATTTCGTCCAGAAGCTGGCCTTGCAGATTATATAAATTTAATTTTGAGGCATGTTCACGCATTTTTAGCTGAACAACTCCCTGGCTTGGATTTGGATACACCACTAATTTTTCGGTGCTAATTTCTTTTGTTCCTACTGTAACGGACAGATTTACTGGTACAATCACTTCCGGATTTATGGGATCATTGCTGTTGATAATCAGTTCGGCCTGATACAATCCATTTTCCAGTTCGGTTGCATCCAGACAAACCTCGACTAAAATATTTTCGCCTGGAGGTACACTTGCATTTTCGGGATTAATGGTGATCCAGTTGTCGCGCAGATAATTGGTTGCAATGTTGAATTCCAGATCTGCTTCACCAGTATTGTTGATTGTCAGGTCGCTGCAATATATCTCATTTCCCGACCAGCTTTGTGTGATTTCCTCAGGATCGATAAGGATGGATGCATATGCTTCTGGCATTGCGATGTGTCCGCTGTGATCGTTCGATCCTTTGTAAGTTCCTGCTAAGATGTTGGCAGTTTCAATGTCAACATCCAGGCTATAGGCATTAATAAACACTGAATCGGTAGGTGAGAAATTTTGTTCATAAGATAAGGCCACAAGATCAACTAAGCCGTCCCCGTCAATGTCTCCGAGGTTGGCACCATTCATAAAAGTGAAGCCGGTTGGCCTAAGCGGAAACCCTTGCAATTCGCCACTACCATCCATTTTATAGGCATGGATAAATCCCATTCCCTCTATCATTAGATTGCTGCCAAATATCAATTCATGCTCACCATCGGCATTGATGTCGGCCACACTGATAAAACCTTCCAAACCTCCTGATTTTGTAATGGGGAAGTTATCCATCATGCTGCCATCAGGATTGAAACCGTAAAGCATTGGAGCCACATCTTCGCCAGTGGGTCTGCTCATAAATATACTGTAATTACCATCGCCATTCAGGTCAACCACTGTTGGAGGCGAATAGGTCCAATAGTTTTCGGGCACGGCAACAGGCCAACCCGCACGATAACTGCCATCCGATTCGCGGGCATAAAATTTGGGTGCGTCCCCATGTGTTGAGCCAACAATGCTCAGGTTTTCATCACCATCAAAGTCAACCAATAGCGGCGACTGGTACGAAAAGCTATAGGCATCCGAAGCAACAGGAAAACCATTCAAGGCGTTTCCGTTTGCATCAAAAGCGTACATCGTACCATCAGAAATGGCTGTAACTATATCCATAACTCCATCGTTGTTGATGTCGGCCACTGATGGCGTAACGGCGGGAGTGCCATCAAGGGTTTGAGGCCAATTGGCACCAAAGCTGCTTCCATCCTGGTTAAGTACATGCAAATTATTGGAAGTACGAGTTTGCACAATTATTTCACTTTGGCCGTCGCCATTCATATCAGCGATCACAGGTCCGCAAATGATCCAATGACTTTCGAAACTCAGAGGCCAGCCACTGATATCGTTACCAACTGCATCCAGGTAGTAAACTCTGCCGTTGTTTGGAACACCACCCGTAACACATACAATTCCGATGGAGCCATTTCCGTCCATATCAGCTACCGCCGGAGGATAAATGGCTGTTCCGGTAAGGCTTTTCTGCCAAAGCAAACTACCATCTCCTTTATATACATTAAGTCGGTTGAACGAAGCAGCCAATATTTCATCCTGCCCATCCTGATCGATATCAGCAAGGGTAACACCTCTGAAATTTTTGAAACTTGGGCTTGCTTCCATTTTTTTGGGGAATCCGGGCATTTGTTCTAATCTGGATGCTTTGTTTAAGCTGTAGTCTGCATCAACTGCTTTTGTCATTACTTGTCCTGATTCATTCAGATAGGCCTTAAATGCTTGTTGGCCATAGGATTGAATCGCAAATACGATGCATAACACCAGTAATAAGTATAACTTTTTCATTTGATCTGTTTTTTAGGTTATTTTATTGTTTTCCATAAAGGATGTCGTAAAAGTAAATAAATGTCAGATCAAAGTAAAGGGATCAAATGATTTTTTGAATTGATTTGCGGTCGGGTTTGCCGCTCGATAGTTGAGGGATTGATTTCACAAAAAAAAGTTCTCTTGGCATTTCGGCGGGTTCCAAAACGTCTTCAAGTAATTGCCAGTATTTGAATATAAGAGCTGTAACAGGCTGGTCTTCAATAATTAAAATAGCAATTTCTCCAGCGGTTTCGTGGGCTTTTCCAATTAGCACAAAAGGTTTACTCAAGTGTTGAGAAAGTTTTTGCTCAATCAGATGGGGATGGATTTTTAATCCGGCACTGATAATTACTTCATCCCAACGACCTAAAATCCGAAAGTTTTGATCAGGAAGCAATTCAACCAAATCGTTGGTGGCTAATTTTTTGATCCCCAAATCATCAGCCTGGATGACTAAACATCCCCTTCTATCCTGGGTTAAGTGTATTCCGGTTAATGGCTTGAAATAGTTTTCTGACTGACTTCCAGTAATTTTTCTCAATGCAATATGGCTCATGGTTTCGGTCATCCCATAAGTATGATAAAAGTCTGTTTTAAAGCCAGTTAGTTTTTGTTCAAGCAACACAGGAATTGCACTGCCACCAATGATAATAGTTTTGAAATTGTTAAGCTTTTCAGGATTTTGTTCCATTATTTTTGCCAGCTGAATTGGAACCATTGCAGCAAAATCGATAGTTTCGTTGAGGTCTTTTACCGGATTACTATTCGTTTCGCCTAAAATGAGATTTAGTTTCCAGATCAGTGCTCTGAGGATCATCATCTTGCCCGCGATATAGGTGGGCGATAAACAAAGAAATGCTTTCATTCCTTCCCGGAAACCAAAAAAATTGCCTGTCATCAAAGCACTTGACTCCATCGCCTGTTTATTCAACCGAAGTTTTTTGGGTGTACCTGTCGAACCTGAACTTTGTTGTACCAGGCTGTCTTCCTTATCAAACCAGATTTGCAAAAACCCCACAACTTCTTTGCTTAATTGTGTCGGAAAATCAACTGTCAGGTTTTGTATCGACGAATGAGAATAGATTTTCCCGTTGATGGTGATATGCGAGTTTTTTTGCATCAGTCAAAAGGATTTTGCCAGGGCAATGCCGGATTGTAAAAAAGTGCAGCCTTTTTAGTTTCGAGCGGAGAACTGATATTATTGGAATAGAGTTGTCCGGTTCCCAGGCCTTGTGGCATTTGTGTCTTTTTTTCAAAAACCCATTGCGCAATGGCGTTGAGACCAATGTTCGATTCCAGAGCAGAAGTAGCCCACCAGGCTATCTGACGTTTTTCGGCTGCTGAAATCCAGCTATCGGCAACAGAAAATCCACCAAGCAAGCTGGGTTTCAGGATGATGTATTGGGGGTTAATAATGTCCAGTAATTTGGCTATCTGAATTGTTTTGATACCAATTAATTCTTCATCCAGTGCAATTGGAATGGGTGTTTTCTGGCAAAGTTTGGCCATAATTTCTGTCTGACCCGCTTTGATAGGCTGCTCAACAGAATGGATATCGAATGCTGAAAGCCTTTCCAGTTTTTGCAATGCTTCAGCTGCATTGAAAGCACCATTGGCATCCAGCCGAATTTCTATTGTTTGTGAGCTGAATTGTTTTCTGAGGTTTCTAATCAGATTCAGCTCTTCTTCAAAGTCGATGGCACCAATCTTAATTTTGATACAATTGAAGCCTGCGTTAACTTTTTCCTGAATTTGGTTGCGCATAAATTCAGGATCACCCATCCAGATCAGGCCATTGATTGAGATGCCTGTTTCACCATTGGTGAATTCGTTTTGATGAAAAATTTGGTTTCCGCTTTTATGTAGGTCAGCAAGAGCAGTTTCGAGCCCAAATCTGATCGCTGGAAATTGTGCTCCTTTTGTGGTGATCCAGAATTTGTATTCATTAATATGTTGACACAGCCCATCAAGTTCTTTAGGTATATCTTTTTCATTATCAATGCTTAAGCCTGGAATGATACTCACTTCACCTATTCCTCGAACTTCAGGATGACCCGCTTTCCAAATTTGGATAAACCAGGACTTTTTTTGATGCAACACACCGCGCGAGGTTCCTGCCGGGCGTTTAAAGTGTAAGGAATAAAAAAGATAGCGTGCTTTTAACATTTTAAAATTGTATGCCAATACCGTAAACCAAGGTTAACAGCAAGGTTTTGAGTGCCAGTTTTTTTAAGTAGGGATCAAGAGCAGCAGTATTTTTTAGTTTTCTGATTTTCATGAGATCAATAAAAAAAAGTGGGAGCAATAATAAAACCAGATAAGCCGGCCAGTTGGCATGAATGATAAGATTGTAGGCAAGCAATGCCATAAAAGGGATACTTGTGAGTGCGGTGTGATAGTAGATAGCGCCATCAACGCCCAGTTTCACTGCCAAAGTTCGTTTGCCTTTGTTTTTATCGTTGGTGTAATCGCGGATGTTATTGAGGTTGAGAACGCCTGTACTAAGCATTCCCATAGCAATTGCCGGAAGCAGCACCGACCATTTCCATGCTTGGGTCGCCAAAAAATAAGTACCTAAAACTGCAACGAGTCCGAAAAAAATAAAAACAAAAAAATCACCAAGACCCGCGTAGCCATATGGGTTTTTTCCTGTTGTATATTTGATGGCAGCAGCAATGGCAGCTATTCCGAGCCCAACAAACAGTAATGTTTCAGTTACCGGAAGCTGAACATAATATAACAACATGATCAGCCCGCTTGCCAACGAAAGCAGCGAAAAAGCAAGCATTGCCAGTTTCATTTCCCTGGCAGTAACTTCTCCTGATTGAACAGTTCGTTTGGGTCCCAGCCGGTTTTCATCGTCAGTGCCTTTACTGAAATCGCCGTAATCGTTGGCAAAGTTAGAAAGGATTTGTAGTAAAAGCGTTGTGAGGCCAGCCATTAACACAGCCTGAAGGTTAAAGGTTTTTTGCGTTGAAGCCACGAAACCTCCCATTGCGATGCTGGCCAATGCCAGCGGGAGTGTCCGCAGCCGGGCTGCCTTTACCCATGATTTGAAGCTGGCCATCCGTTATGGGAATTTGGGATATTTATGGAAATCCGGATCCCGTTTCTCCAGAAAAGCATGTTTGCCTTCCTGCGCTTCTTCGGTAAGATAATACAGCAGGGTAGCGTTGCCGGCAAATTCCTGCAAGCCAACCTGACCATCAAGTTCGGCATTGAGGCCTAGCTTGATCATTCGCAAGGCCATAGGGCTGCGCTTCATCATCATTTCGCACCATTCCACTGTGGCATCTTCCAGTTTATCAAGTGGGACTACTTTGTTGACCAAGCCCATTTCGAGTGCTTCATGGGCCGAATAAAACTGATTCAAAAACCAGATTTCGCGTGCTTTTTTTTGACCTACAATGCTCGCCAGATAGCTACTTCCCAAACCGGCATCAAAGCTGCCAACTTTGGGGCCAACCTGTCCGAAACGTGCATTTTCGGAGGCAACTGTCAGATCGCAAATCACATGCAGAACATGTCCTCCGCCCACAGCCCAGCCGTTTACCATGGCTATCACAGGTTTGGGCATCGAGCGTATTTTTCGCTGCACATCAAGCACATTAAGGCGGGGAATGCCCTGCTCATCAATATAGCCGCCTTCGCCTTTAACCTGCTGGTCGCCACCGCTGCAAAAAGCTTTGTCGCCTTCGCCGGTTAAAATGATCACGTAGATAGCTTGATTTTCACGGCAGATATCCAGGGCATCCGCCATTTCGAAAGTGGTAGTTGGCCTGAATGCATTGTGTACTTCCGGACGATTGATGGTAATTTTTGCGATGTGATTCCAGCTTTCGAAGCGGATATCTTTATATGTCTTAAGCGATTGCCAGTTCCTATGTTGTGTCATAAACTTGATACTTTAATTACCAAAACAAGCAGCAGATGCATTTGTTCTGAATTTTGTGTTACTGCAAAAATAGCAAATGAGACGCTGATTTATACTTTTGAGGCAGCAATATAGCTGAAATATTGCTTCAGTTGTTCTGAACTGATTTCGGGAGGTGTTTTTATTTCCAGTATCACAGGTCTTTTGGAAGGGGCAAAAAATACAGGAAGTTGTTCTTGAAGTTCATTCAAATTGCTGGCTTCCAGGTAGTCCAACTCATTCATCTCGGCCAGTGGTTTGGCACTTGTCTGGTGCCTGGCCTCAAAATAATTCTCAAGCAGGCCGGTTTTTTCCGGGCCATCAATAAATCTGAAAATACCTCCACCTTGATTGTTAATCACAATAATTCGTAGCATCGGGCTGAGGTGCTTATTCCAAAGGGCGTTGGAGTCGTAGAAAAAAGCCAGGTCGCCAGTGATAAGCAAGGTGGGATCATCCTTTGCAAAACAAGCTCCGGCAGCTGTGGATGTGCAGCCATCAATTCCGCTGGTTCCACGGTTTGAAAAACATTTTATCTCCGAGTCAAAATCAAAAAGTTGTGTGTAGCGAACGGGGGTGCTGTTTGCCAGGTGGAGTGTGTAATGGGGTGGGAGTTCTTTGAAAATTGTGTTAAAAACCACCATATCCGACCAGGGTGCTGAATTTAAAAATTCCTGATGAAGTGCTTTTGAACGGGCATTGACAGCCTGCCACTGTGAGGCAAAATCACCAGAACCATCCTGAAGTCGGGGAACAAAAGCTTCCAGGAAAACTGTCGGCTTAACTGGAATTCCAAGGCTTAGATGCTGAAAAGTATCCATCTGAAAATCGACTGGATCGATATGCCAATGATTTTTTATTTCAGCACTACGCAGGAAAGCTTTTATTTTTTTGGAAACCACATGACCACCAAAGCTAATCAATAAATCCGGCTCATAGTTTTTTGTGTCTTTCCCAATAACAGCCAGGCTGCGGTCAATCGTCCGGATAAAAGAAGGATGGTTAAGGTTTGAGGTGGTTTCTGTGAGGATGACTACCGATGGGTCTTGTGCCAGCTTTACGAGCCAATTTTTAGTATTATGGTCAGGATGTTGTTGCCCCACGAGAATCATTCTCCGGTTGCTTTGTCGCCAGATTTTTTCCAAATCTGCAAGTTGGACAGATGAGAGTATATTATTGGTTTGTAGTATATTGATGATTTTGGGTTGGTGTGTCGAATCCAAAGGGAAGCCATAGAGTGGCTCGGTAAAAGGCAGATTGAGATGAACCGGGCCGGGTTGCGGCAGAATGCAGGCGTTAAGTGCTTCTGAGATCAACCGGTCGTTGTGCCAAAGCTCATCCCTGGAGTGGATACGTTCGGGTAGTTCGTAGCTTGCTTTCACATAGTTTTTGAAAACATCTTTCTGCCGGATAGTTTGCCCGTCACCCTGATCTATCCATTCTACCGGACGATCAGCGGTGAGTACCAGCAACGGCACCTTTTGATAGAATGCTTCTGCAACGGCCGGAGCATAATTGAGGGCTGCCGAACCGGAAGTGCAAACAATGGCAATAGGTTTTTGCAGGCTGAGTGCCATGCCCAAAGCAAAGAAAGCAGCACTGCGCTCGTCCACAATTACCAGACAGTTGAAAAACGGATCGCTGCAAAATACGGTTACCACCGGAGCATTACGCGATCCGGGAGAAATGATAAGATGTTTTATTCCTCTGGATTTCATTAGCCTGGCCAGATTCAACAAACCTGTTTTTTCCGTTTCCATGTTGCAAAGGTCAGGATTTATTTCGAAAAAACCGCTAACATTGTCTGTGCTTTCAGTTCTGTTTCTTCCCACTCTTTCTCAGGATTGGAATCAGCGGTGAGGCCTCCCCCAACATAAATATAAGCTTGATCCCTGATCACTTGCATACACCTCAGATTCACAAAGAAGCGGGTATTTCCTGCAGAATCTATTGTGCCCAAAAAACCGGTGTAATAAGATCTTTGGTGGGTTTCAGATTCTATGATAAGCTTTTTTGCTGTGTGTTTGGGTTGTCCGCAGACTGCGGGAGTAGGATGTAATGCTCGTGCCAGGCTCAAAGGAGTGTTTGGGTAGGACATGACAAACCGAAAATGATTGAGCAGATGAGCCACCTGTCCGGCAGTTTTGGTTTTGAGCTCGCCCTGATGCAGCCATTTCACCTGAAAATCTTGTAAAGTCTTTAAAACATTCCGGCGCACATAAGCTTGTTCGTCAAGTTCTTTCTGATTCCATATGAGTGCTTCATCCCCTTTATTTTGAATGGATTGTGTGCCGGCAAGTGCCATGGTTTCTCCCACATCGTTGGTATAGCTTACTAAAATTTCCGGTGTGGCTCCCATCCAAAAATGATGTTTACCCAACGCAATGAAATAAACAAAGGCATCTGGATACTTTTCACACATACGCGCGTAATGAGCTGACCAATCGTAACTTAAAGAAACATCTTTATTTATTACCCTTGAAAAAACAATTTTATCCAGTTCAGCTTGTTTCATACGAGCAATCAGCTGCTCAGTTTTTTTGAGGTAGGCTTCCTTTTCAATGATTTCGGGGGAAGTTAATTTCAGCTGAAAATTGCTTGTTTTTGTATCTGAAGCCTTGAAATTGTCCGAGGAATCTAATGTCTTATAATTGACATAAGCCAATTCCGGGAAGGAATCAGAATCAATAAACGGAGCCAGAATGAAAGATTCTTCTAAAGATTCTTTTAGCGAATTATCATGTATTTTTTTTTTCACAAACACGCCATCGTAAAAAAGCTCCGGATCGATCTGGCCGGGCAATCGGAAGGCAATAAAACTATTTTGATGCTTCAAAAGTGTTTGAATCGCGCCAAAGACATTCATTCCATTTATTTTTGGCTGTTGCGGGGGAGAATAAAATTTGTGAGTCGGCAGCTCGACACCAATTGTCCGTCTTCGTCTTTGATGTCAATATTCCACAGATGCGTGTTTCGTCCCTGATGGATGATTTTTGCTTCACCAATAACCCATCCTTTGCGGCCTGCACGCACATGATTGGCACTTATTTGCGATCCACGCACCTCATATTCATCGAGCCCGACCATAAAAGCTGATCCCAAACTGCCCAGTGTTTCGGCCAGTGCCAGACTGCTGCCACCATGCAAAATGCCCATGGGTTGCATGGTATTTTCATTCACAGGCATGCGGGCTTTTACATATCCTGATCGAATTTCGAGGTATTCAATGCCGAGTTGAGCCATCAGGGTGTTGGCATTCATAAGGTTAAGCTCTTCGAGACTTGTCTTTGAGTTGATCATGATGTATTGCTTTAAGTGCCCCAGGTTTCTCTGTCGAGGCTGCGATAGTTGATGGCTTCGGCCAGGTGTTCGGTTTTGATGTGTTCGCTTTGTTCCAGATCGGCGATGGTGCGCGATACTTTTAATATCCGATCATAAGCTCTTGCCGAGAGGCTTAACCGTTCCATTGCGTTTTTTAAAAGTGCCCGGCCGGTGTCGTCAATGTCGCAATAATGATTGAGCATTTTGCTGCTCATTTGTGCATTGGCGTGAATCTGGGGATGTTCTACAAACCGATTTTCCTGTATTTTACGAGCCAGCATCACCCTTTCTCGAATCAGATGGCTTTCTTCTCCTTTGCGACGTTCGGATAAATCTTTGAAGGCTACCGGTACCACTTCCACATGCAGGTCGATGCGATCCATGAGCGGGCCGGAGATTTTATTCAGGTATTTTTGAACCAGTCCGGGGGCACAAACGCATTCCTGATCGGGATGGTTGTAATAGCCGCAGGGACAAGGATTCATGGCTGCAATCAGCATAAAACTTGCCGGAAAATCAACCGAAATCCTGGCACGCGAAATGGTCACCACCCGATCTTCCATAGGTTGACGCATCACTTCCAGCACCGAGCGTTTGAACTCAGGCAGTTCGTCCAGAAACAATACGCCATTATGCGCCAGCGAAATTTCGCCGGGCTGTGGGTAAGTGCCGCCGCCAACAAGTCCTGCATCCGAAATGGTATGGTGCGGACTGCGGAATGGCCGGGCTGCTACAAGGGAAGTGTTCTGGCCTAAAATGCCTGAAACAGAGTGTATTTTGGTTGTTTCCAGTGCTTCTTCCAGGCTAAGCGGAGGCAAAATGGAAGGTAAACGTTTGGCCAGCATTGTTTTTCCTGATCCGGGAGGGCCGATTAAGATGACATTATGCCCACCTGCAGCGGCAATTTCGAGTGCTCTTTTGATATTTTCCTGGCCTTTTACATCCGAAAAATCAAACTCATATGGGTTTTTTCCATTTAAAAATTCATCAGAAATGACGGGCTTGGTGGCTTCTAACTGTTTGTTGCCATTCAGGAAATCAATCACATCCAAAATGCTGGAGGCTCCGTACACGTCAACTTGTTCCACAACGGCAGCTTCAGCAGCATTTTCCATGGGGAGAATTAATCCTTTAAAGCCTTCCTGCATGGCTTTGATGGCAATAGGCAAGGCTCCTTTGATGGGTTTGAGACCTCCGTCCAGCGACAACTCACCCATGATGATAAACTCATCCAGACTATGGTGCGCTACCTGTCCGGATGCTGCCAGAATGCCAATGGCGATAGGTAAGTCATAAGCTGAACCTTCCTTTCGGATGTCGGCAGGAGCCATGTTGATCACGATTTTCTGCTTGGGATATTTATAACCCACATTATTGAGGGCAGCTTCGATGCGTTGCTGGCTTTCCTTTACGGCACTGTCAGGCAATCCAACCAAAAAAAACTGTATGCCTTTGTCAATATTTACTTCGATGGTGATGGGTATGGCTTCGATGCCAAACAATGCGCTTCCGTGTGTTTTTACAAGCATAACCGGTGAGTCGTTTAGAACCTAGTTTGCACAAAAATACAGAATTAGCTTGTTATCCGGAATAAAAGTTTTAGCTGATAATGAAATTTTACTTTCGCACAGGCTTGTAACGTGCTTCCATTAAAATGTTTTGTGCATCATGTTCGTCAATAAGTTTTCTGATGCAAAAGTTGGGATGATTGTTGGCATAGCTCCTGACGAGTTGCAATCCAATGAACTCACCCAGGCGTGCTGGTGCTTCATCAGAAAAGTCTTGAGTGAAAGGGCCGTCAGCAAAAAGTTTTTTAAAGAGCTCGTAGCTATTTGAATAAAGCAACTGGTCTCCAACCAGAAAAGCCCAGATTTCTCCTTCGTGATCTGTTGCCCATTTTAGTTGTTCAGCCGTATAGGACAACAGAATTTCATCTGATATGTCGGGTATCATCGCTTCGATGAAAAGCAGTTTTTTTCCGGCCATCACCAATTCATCCAGGATGGTGGCAGCATCGGGTTGAGGTGGCAGGTAGGCTTCATAAATGGCTGCAGCCAGGTCGCGTGCCATAAAATCGGGCTTCATGCCATTCCTGAGATACTTTGGAATAGCAAGTTGTGTGTAGGCTTTGGTTTCGCTGCCCAGGTAATTGTCAATGCCAATGGCGATGGCATCCTGTCCGGCTATTATTGGCATTTCGTATTGTACTCCTGAAATATAGGTATAGATAGGAGGGGGCGAAATGGCCGGATAAAAATGTTCGAAATGCTGCATCACAGGCAGAAGTTTTTTCTCCAGATTATTAAGATCGGGAAAAAGTTTCCGGGCTTGATGGTTTAAACCAATTAAGAAGGTGTCGGATACAAAGTCATAAATTTGTTTAATGTTCTCAGAATCATTGAGGTCGGCAAGTAAAAACTGCGGAAATTCGGGTTGAAGCCTCATTAGCTCAGCTTTCAGCTTTGCGGTATCAGCATCAAAAAGTGCTTTACCATAAGCTTTGATTTCGATTTTTTGTGTTTTGAGCTTAGTGGTATCGATTTCAAACTTCTCGCGGTAACTGCTTTCGCAGGCGAAAAATGTTATGGCAAAAAGCAAGAAAAGAAACAGATATTTGTTTTTCATGGAAGTTTTCTCAACCTGTGGATATAAAAAAACCGCTTCAAGCGAAACGGTTATTCTAACATATTATTTTGTATCAGATGATTTTCCATCCCAGGGTTACCATAAAACCCTGTGATTTGGAATCGAACTTTACAGTTTCTCCATTTTCAAGGGTAATATCTGAAATCACATTATTCAATCCCAAATAGTATTGCACATCAAGTGTAAACATCAAAACATCCACACCGGCACCAAACTGAAATCCCCATTGAATGTCTTTCAAATCGGCTTCTTTGATTACGGTGCCTGATTTGAGTGGGTTAATCTTTTTGTCGGTGTAAATATTAGCGGTTGGACCTGCTTGTGCACGAATGCTTGCAAGTTTTAAGTCAGCAAGTTTTATACCGATATAAAATGGAATTTGTAATGTTTTGAGTTCAACTTCATCTTCAACAGGGCTTAAACCATCACCCAAACTTGGAGATTTGAAAACACCTCCGGAAGTGTAGAAGTTAATTTCGGGCTGCACATACCATTTATCTCCCAGTCTGACAAAAGCACCATAAATAAAACTGCTTTTCAAATCAGATTTGATATCACTTTTGTCCACAGAGAGTTTGCTGGTTGTGTAACCAATTTTAGGGCCGAGCGATATTTGAGCTGACAAGGCGCTAGCCATCAACACAAACGTAAATGCAAAAAAGATTTTTTTCATGACTTCTGGTTTTTGTTTAAGCAAAAGTAAGTATTTCAAACATAAAAGCAAGTTTTTTTGTAAAGTGGCACCTAACAATAGAGGCAATTATTGTCAACAATCTTTTATTGAAAACTCATTCGGCCAGCTAATAATTCAGCAGCTTTTTTGGTTAATTTTACGGCCAAAACCAAGCGATATGAATAAGAAACTCCTGATTATGGTGATGATGGTCATTTTTATGACCGCTGGAATTGCTTCTGCCCAGCAAAAAGCTTTTCAGTTTGGATTTAAAGTAGCCCCTTCGATGGGTTGGATTAAGCCAAACGCTGTTGATTATGAGCGCGATGGCGTAAAAGC
>JAQVGO010000046.1:0-5533 GCA_028696715.1 Bacteroidales bacterium | reverse complement strand
GGTGTTGAATATCTTT
Source organism: Bacteroidales bacterium (assembly GCA_028696715.1). GTDB lineage: Bacteria > Bacteroidota > Bacteroidia > Bacteroidales > F082 > UBA5536. The sequence goes on along the minus strand of JAQVGO010000046.1, from coordinate 5,517 downwards.
TGGGAGGATCAACCTTTATTACGGCTGGTATTCGATTTGATAATAATTTCATCGATATCATGAAAGACCAGAACAAAGTGGATAGCTCTGTTGAGCAAAAGGGGATAGCCAATCTGCTGGAACTTCAGATAGGACTGTTGTTTTAAAACTCTAAGCCGTGAGAATTGCACTAGCTCAACTCAACTATCATATTGGTCATTTCGAAGCTAATACTTCAAAAATTATTGACACAGCCACAAAGGCACAAAAGCTGGGAGCTGAACTTACTGTTTATGCAGAAATGGCCATTTCGGGTTATCCACCCCGCGATTTTCTGGAGTTTGAGGATTTTATCGACAGCTGTGAGGCGCAGCTCGATACCATTGCTGAGGCTTGTTTTGATATTCCCCTGATCCTGGGTGCGCCTATACGCAACGCGACAAATAAAGGCAAGTCACTTTTTAATGCAGCTGTTTTTCTTTTTCAGGGCAAAAAACAGTATTTCCGGAAAGGGCTTTTACCGGATTATGATGTTTTTGATGAGTACCGCTATTTTGAGCCAGCTGATCGGTTTGAATGCTTAAGGTTTAAAGGAAAGAAAATTGCGCTCACTGTTTGTGAGGACCTGTGGAATGTGGAGGATCATCCGCTTTATGTGAAGCAACCCATGGAAGAACTGATTCTTGAGGAGCCCGATCTGCTGATCAATATTGCTGCTTCACCTTTTGATTATGGTCAGGCTGAAAAGCGAGAAATGGTGCTTCGCAAAAATGTGGAAAAGTATAAGTTGCCGCTTGTTTATGTGAATCATGTTGGTGCTCAAACGGAACTGCTTTTTGATGGTGGTTCGCTGGCCATGAATCGGAATGGCAGGATCATCAGTCGTTTGCGTTTTTTTGAAGAGGACTTGCAAATTGTTGATTTAGATAATTCTGACGCTCATTTTGTTAATGCTTTGCCCGGAAAGATAGAACGCATCCACGATGCCCTTGTGATGGGCATTCGGAATTATTTTCAGAAGCTGGGTTTTTCGAAAGCTGTTTTAGGGCTTTCAGGTGGGCTGGATTCGGCAGTGACCATGGTGCTGGCTGCCCGGGCATTAGGAAGCGAAAATGTACATGCCGTGCTGATGCCCTCACAGTTTAGTTCGGATCATTCGGTGCAGGATGCGCTGGAACTGGCTAAAAATCTTGGTTCTCCCTGTCAGACTATTCCAATAAAGGAAATCTACAAAGGTTTTGAAAGTGAATTGAGTGAGACTTTTAAAGGCAAAGCATTTGATGTGACCGAAGAAAATATTCAGGCCCGAATACGTGGCGTGCTGTTGATGGCCTTATCCAATAAATTTGGTTATATCCTCCTCAATACCAGCAACAAAAGTGAAGCGGCAGTGGGCTATGGAACGCTTTATGGCGATATGAATGGTGGGCTATCTGTTTTGGGAGATGTTTACAAAACAGAGGTTTTTGAGCTGGCGGGATTTATCAACAGCGACCAGGAAATCATTCCTGAAAACACCATCATCAAGCCACCTTCAGCAGAGTTGCGTCCTGATCAGAAAGACAGCGACAGCTTGCCGGAGTATGAGTTACTCGACAGGATTTTGTATGCTTATATTGAGCAAAGAAAGGGACCTGAGGCAATTGTGAAACTGGGAATTGACCCGCACACTGTGGCACGGGTCCTACGGCTTGTGAATATGAATGAATATAAAAGGTATCAAAGTCCACCCATACTGCGCGTATCTCCCAAAGCCTTTGGAATGGGCAGACGGCTGCCAATCGTGGCCCGATACCTTTCTTAGGGCTTAGAGGTTGATGGCTTCTACCGATTTGATTTCGGGAAGTGCTTTGCGGATTGTGTTTTCAACGCCATTTTTGAGTGTCATTGTGCTATAGGGACAGCTGCCACATGCACCGGTAAGCTCAACATTTACGATTAAATCGTCCGTGATTTCCACAAAATTGATATCACCACCATCTTGTTGCAGATAAGGCCTTACCTGTTCGATGATATTCTTCACTTTTTGCGTGAGCATTTCTTTTTGTTCTGTCATAATCAATATTATTAGTGTTATTGAAACTTTTCTCTTAATCGTACTGCTACCTCATCGAAGGCTTTGGTAACAGGGGAGTTTTCGTCGAGGGCGATTGGGTTGCCGTTATCGCCGCTGGCTGCAATTTTTTCATCAATTGGAATTTGACCGAGGAAAGGTATGTCTAACTCATCAGCAAATTGTTGTCCGTGGCCATCACCAAAGATGAAATATTTTTTTTCGGGACTATCCGATGGAGTAAAATAAGCCATGTTTTCGATCAGGCCGAGCAATGGAATAGTGAGTTTTTCCTGTTTAAACATTGTTGCAGCACGCTTTACATCAGCAAAGGCAACTTTTTGCGGAGTGGTAACGATCACAGCTCCATTCACTGAATAGGACTGAGCCAGTGTGAGTTGAATATCGCCGGTTCCGGGTGGCAGGTCAATCACCAAAAAGTCGAGCACACCCCAATCGGCATCACTTAACAATTGATTTAGTGCAGTGGTGGCCATAGGGCCTCTCCACACCAATGGCTTGTTGCTGTCAACAAAATAGCCGATCGAAAGTAGCTTGATGCCATATTTTTCGATGGGAACAATCACAGGTTTGCCTTCTTTTTCGTAAACGCCTGGCTGCATATTTTCGGTGCCAAACATCATCGGAACAGAAGGCCCGTAAATGTCGGCATCAACAAGTCCTACCTGCGATCCGGCACGCGAAAGTGCAATGGCAAGGTTTGCAGCAACTGTAGATTTCCCAACGCCGCCTTTTCCGGACGCAACGGCTATGATATGTTTTACTCCGGCCAGGGGGCCACGGCCTTTGTCTTTTTCAGCAATAGGCGTGATTTCAAGTTTTATTTCTTCGCCAAATGCTGCTTTGAGGGCTTTAGTGGCTGCCCCCATCACAATGTTTACTGAAGCTTCGCCAAGTTTAGGAAAGACTAGCCTGAATCGGATGTTGTTGTCAGCAACTTCAAGTTCGTCCACCATGCCCAGGTCAACGATATTGTCGCCCTTTGCGAAATAGATCACTCCCTTTAAAACTTCAATTACACTGCTTTTTGTGCGTGTCATGATATGCTTATTTAGACTGGTTAAAAATAATATAATTTATTAGCGACAAAGGTAAAACTTTCGGAATTATGTTGAATTCTAAATAAGCCTTGTGATCAAAATCACCCTTTACCGGTCAGGAGTTTTTTTTGGATTGAGTACCCGACAACCGATTTAGGTCACTTTCCAAAAACCTTCAGAAACTCCGACTTTTTCCAGTTTTCGAGCACAGCCTGTTCGGCAAGTTTCGACTGTGCTTTATCGTTTAGCATCAACAGTCCGATCAGCCGGTCATTATGGAAGTAAGCCTGATAAAAGCGGTCGTTAACCCGTATGGTTTCTGGTTGATAAGTGCTATTGTTGATGGGTGCATTCATTGAGAAGTAATACTGATCGAAGACTTCCATCTTGAGCCGGAATGGTTTTTTATTGTTGATTTGTTTGTTGCCGCTTGCATTGCTTCCGGCCAGTATGCCCTGCCACTCGGCATCATGCCAAAGCCCGCTGATATACCCTCCCGGATGTTCGGCCACATCACCGGCAGCAAACACATCCGGATGTGAGGTTTGAAGGTATTCGTTTACGAGAATGCCTCTGTTGGTTGCCAGTCCGACTTGTTGAGCCAACGTAATTTCCGGTTTGGTTCCGATGCTGAAAACCACCAGATCAGCAACAATCTGGATGATTTCACCGATTTTTACCAGGTACTTTTCGTTGCTGGTTTTGCTGATGCCATTTACTTTTTCGTTGCAGATAACCGTGACGCCATTTTTTTCGAGTATGTCATGTAAATGTTGCGACAGCTGATTATCAAAGTGACGGTTCATGAGTTGAATGCCGTTATGAACCAGTGTTACCTGTTTGCCGGCTTTTACAAACTGGTCAGCCAGTTCGATGCCCTGCACACCTCCGCCACCGATGACTACTTTTTCTGCATTTCTGGATGCCCGTATCAATTCCTCCGCCTCATCAGCAGTACGAACCAGATAAATATTGCGTTTGCCATTACCTTTTATTTCGGGCCATTTGGGTTTTCCTCCCAGGGTCAAAATTAATTTGTTCCACGAAAACTGGTTACGCCTTTCGGTTTGTAAGCTTTTCGTTTTAAGGTCGAGGCTCGTTACAATATCCTTAAGCAGAGTGATTTGCCTGTTATCGTAAAATTCTGCATCGGCCAGGGCAAACTGGTTCATGTTGAATCCTTTGTAGAGGCTTTTGTCGATGCGGGTTCGTTTATAGGGTAATCGGTCTTCACCGTTGATCAGTAGCAAACTGCCTTCGTCATCATACCGGCGAATGGTTTCGGCAGCCTTAAAACCTGCTATTCCGGCTCCGACAATGATGTAATCATATCTTTTGGTCATGAATGCTTTTTTACAAAGGTAGAAAAACTTCCTTATTTAGAAGTGTTCCACATAAGGATAAGGTAAGTATATCACATTTTTGGCTTCATATTTTTGCTGAGACAGATTTTGTAATTTAGCCGCTTCAATTGTTGTTTATGGCAAAGCAAAAACAGTCAGACAAAGAAGTGGAGATGTCGTTTTGGGAGCACCTCGAAGAGTTGCGCTGGCATATTGTACGCAGTGTGATAGCTGTTGTGGTGCTGTCGGTAGTTGCTTTTTTGAACCGCAAACTGGTGTTTGATATGCTGGTTCTTGCTCCCGGGAAGGCTGATTTTTTTACAAACCGGATGTTGTGCAAAGCTGGCGAATTGCTTAATATTGAAGCCATCTGCATGGACGATCTTAACCTTCAGATCATTAATATCAATATGTCGGGGCAGTTCCTCACGCATATGTACATCTCATTCATTACGGGCTTGATATTGGCTTTCCCGTTTGTGCTTAATGAGGTTTGGCGGTTTGTGAGGCCGGCCTTGCGCGAAGGCGAAGCTCGATACTCCAGCGGAGCAGTGGTTATTAGCTCGGCCTTGTTTTTTTTGGGCGTATTATTCAGTTATTTTTTAATCGTGCCGCTAACGATCAATTTTTTGGGGACTTATCAGGTAAGTGAAACAGTGGCCAATCAAATCTCGCTGCAGTCGTATATCAGCACGGTTATCTCTGTGATTTTCGCAGTGGGCTTGGTTTTTGAGCTACCGATTCTGATCTATTTCCTCACCAAAATTGGCTTGATCACACCTGCTTTTATGCGGCGTAACCGCAAATATACAGTTGTTATTTTGCTGATTGTTTCAGCTATTATTACCCCTCCTGATGTGTTTAGCCAAGTACTTGTCGTCATACCACTGATGGGGCTTTATGAATTAAGTATTCTGGTTTCGGATCGTATTGTTAAGAAGCAAGCCAGGATGGAGAAAGGGTAAACTTTATTGTTTGGTCTTGAAAGGAGCTTGGTCAGTAAGACTGAAAATATGGGTACTGACTTAAAGAAATTAATCATTGAATCCACTCCGAAAAGTTAAATTGCGCCTATATTTCC
>JAQVGO010000045.1:2890-19479 GCA_028696715.1 Bacteroidales bacterium | reverse complement strand
TTTAACAGTGCACTAAGGCTGATTATCAGGCCTTATCAACCAAAGAAATAAAAACATGGCCAAGACCAAAACCGTTTTTTTCTGTAAAAACTGTGGCAATGAATCTGCAAAATGGATCGGTAAATGCCCGGGCTGCGGCGAATGGAATACCTATGTAGAGGAAACTGTTGTAACAGGTAAAAAAGGTCAGTCGGTTTCCAGTAATATTGTTATGCCCGGATCGGCAAAGCCTTTGCCGGTGCAGGAGATCAGCAGCACGAAAATTGACCGTATGGATATGGGTTATGCCGAGCTGAATAGGGTGCTGGGTGGCGGTTTGGTTCCAGGTTCGTTGGTTTTGATTGGCGGAGAACCCGGTATTGGAAAATCAACCTTGATGCTGCAGGTGGCATTGCAACTCACTGATGTTAAAGTGCTTTATATCAGTGGCGAAGAGAGTCAGCAGCAGCTTAAAATGCGAGCCGACAGGATTGGTATTCGCAACCAAAGCTGTTATATCCTTACCGAGACAGACACCCAGGAAATTGTTCGCCATTTTAAAGAGATGCAACCTGATATGGTTGTGATTGATTCTATCCAAACTTTGCAATCGCCTGGTTTGGAAGCCACTGCCGGAAGCATTTCGCAGATCAGGGAGACGGCAGCCGAGATGAACAAACTGGCCAAAGGGTTTCAGGTTCCGGTATTTTTGATTGGTCATATCACCAAAGATGGCAGCATTGCCGGCCCGAAGATTTTGGAGCATATGGTAGATACAGTTATCCAGTTTGAAGGTGATCGGCATTATGGCTTCCGGATTTTACGGGCTATCAAAAACCGTTTTGGATCGGCTGCCGAATTGGGTATTTTCGAAATGCATGCCAATGGATTGCGCGAGGTGACTAATCCGAGTGAGATTTTGCTTTCGCAGCGCGAAGAAGCGGTGAGTGGTGTGGCAATTGCGGCTATGGTTGAGGGTTTGCGTCCCATGCTGATCGAAACCCAGGCACTTGTCAGCACAGCTGCTTATGGCACGCCACAACGATCAGGGACGGGCTTTGATATGCGCAGGCTCAATATGCTGCTGGCCGTACTCGAAAAACGTGCTGGCTTTAGGTTGGCTGCCAAAGACGTGTTTTTGAATATAGCAGGCGGCATTCGGGTGGACGATCCGGCCATTGACCTCTCGGTGATTGCCAGTATTTTATCTTCAAGTGAAGATATCCCGATTGATTCAAAAGATTGTTTTGCTGCCGAGGTTGGTCTATCGGGCGAAATCAGGGCTGTGAATCGTATTGAAGCCCGCATTGCTGAAGCCGATAAATTGGGCTTCGAACGCATTTTTATCTCTAAATACAACAATAAAGGGCTTGATACTGGGAAGTTTAAAATTGAAATAATTGCCGTGGCTTCTGTTAATCAGTTATTTGAAGCCTTATTTGGGTGAGTTTTTACCTGTTTCATACTTAAATTTGTCAATAAAAGACTGTTAATTTGTGTAGCATGGTCAACAAATTAACGTTAATTTGTGTACCGAGGTAGATGAATTTATAGTATTTTTGTAAAAAAGCTAAAAATGATTCACCGTTTTATTACAAACAGGATTTTAGAAAGCCTAGTTCCTGGCCGGGTTACTGTTTTGTTTGGTGCCCGTAGAACCGGCAAAACAACTTTGCTTAAGGCAATAACTGAAAAGTTAGCTGAAAAGCGTGTGTTGATCCTTAATGGTGAAGACCTCACTGCTGCTGAGATTTTATCTTCGGGCAGAGCAGAAATTCTCAAAAATCTTACGCAAGATTATGATTATTTATTACTTGATGAAGCCCAAAGTATAAATGGAATTGGCAGGAACTTGAAGTTGTTGATTGATACCAAGCCTGAACTTACGGTTTTGGCTACTGGTTCAGCATCTTTTGATTTACGCAATCAGCTAGGAGAACCTTTAACTGGTCGTTCTATTCATTTTATGCTTTATCCGATTGCTTTTGGAGAATTAAATCTGGATTATCTTGAAACCGTAAAAAAACTTCCTCAGCTGTTGGTTTATGGCTCTTATCCCCAGATTTTAATTGAGGAAAACGAAAAAGACAAACGACGATTGCTGGAAAACATTAAAAACGGCTATTTGCTTAAAGACATTCTAATGCTCGATAATCTCAAGGATAGCTTATTCGTTTTGAGCCTGTTACGACTTGTGGCATTTCAGATCGGCAATGAAGTTTCATTCAATGAATTGGCTAATCAGTTGGGCACTACCGTAAAAACTGTCCAACGCTATCTGGATATTCTGGAGAAAACTTTTGTGTTGTTCCGTTTGAATGGGTTCAGCCGAAATCTTCGAAAAGAAATCACCAAATCGCCTCGGTATTATTTCTGGGATAACGGCATCCGTAATGTGATCATCAATAATTTCAAGCCATTGGAGCAACGGGATGACGCAGGGAAATTATGGGAAAACTATTGTGTTTCGGAGCGCATCAAAAAGCAGGTGTATCAAGAAACTTTTGCTGAGTTTTATTTTTGGCGCACTTACGATCAACAGGAGATTGATTTGCTGGAAGTGACTGATGAAGAAATTTCAGCTTTTGAATTTAAGTGGGGCAAAAAATCTGCACGTATTCCAAAGGCCTTCCAAAGCCAATATCCTGAAGCTGATTTTCAGGTTATTAACAAAGAAAACGTGCATGAATTTTTAACTTTTTAATTTCCCGAAGAGACAACTTTCAATCCTACGATACTGATAATTAAGGTGCTGATGAAAAACAAGCGCCAAAAGTTTACCGCTTCCTGAAAGAAAATGATTCCGATCAAAACTGTTCCCACAGCCCCAATACCAGTCCAAACGCCATAAGCTGTACCCATTGGGATGTGATGTGTGGCCTTGTAGAGCAACCACATGCTCAGGCTCAGGCTGATCAAAAAGGCAGTAAACCACCAATAGGATGCTGGTGCAGCAGCGGTTCGGGCTTTCGAAAGGGAAGCTGCAAAAGCCACCTCAAACAGGCCGGCGATAATCAGGGTAATCCAGGGCATCATGGTGGCAAAATTAACTTATTTTTGGCCAAAACAATTTTCGATGAAGCTATCTTCCAAATTTGTCATCTGGCTTGTGCCGCTGGCTTTTGCCATTTATATCCTGATCAACAAGCTTTATTTTGCTGAGGTTTACCACTCTCTGAAGGATTATTCTGATGCTGTATTGGCTTATTTTGTGTCTTATCTGTTGGTTGGTTTGCCGCTTTTTGTTACTGCGATTGTGTTGTTCGGGCGGCAGTCGTTCGAAGCCTTGGGCATGTCGCAATCTTTGTTGAAAGGTTTTGGCTTGGCATTATTGTTTACCCTTCCCATGTTTGTTGGCTATGCGATCGTGTTCGATTTTAATCAGGACTTGAGCTGGCGGCAGATCATGTTGGGGGCTGTCTTTGCCGGATTTTTTGAAGAAATGTATTTCAGGGCGTTTTTCTTTGGCCTTTTGTTTCGCTACACACGCCTGGGTTTTATCCCTTCCATTTTGCTCGGAGCAATCATTTTTGGGTCTCTACATTTGTATCAAAGTAGCGAAATAGGAGAGATGGCAGGTATTTTCATCATGACTTTTTTGGGTGCGGGCTTTTTTGCCTGGCTGTATGCCGAATGGAAATACAACTTCTGGTTTATTGCCTGGCTTCACACATTGATGAACCTGAGTTGGATGCTTTTTGAAGCCGGCGATAATGCTTTGGGCGGAGTTTGGTCTAATGTATTCAGAGTAACGACCATAGCAATAGCCATTTTCTTTACAATCCGTTATAAATCAAGGTCTAAACAGAAATGGGAAATCAATAAAAATACTTTACTGATTAAAGTTTAGAATAGCAATAGCTTTTATGTATTACTTCGATATGCTTGTAGTGGTTGTGGTAAAGTGATATCAAACATGCTTCCTCTTCCCGGTTTGCTTTCAACTTGGATTGTTCCGTGATGAAGCTTTACAAATTCATTAACGATCAATAAACCCAAACCGGTTCCTTTTTCGCCGGAAGTGCCGGTTTCTGATTTTGAACTATCCAGCTGAAACAGATTTTGAACAGTTTCAGGTGTCATCCCTACTCCCCTGTCTTTGATGCTAATTTTGATATAATCCGCATCTCTTACTACTTTAACGGTAATGTCCTGATCAGGATAAGAAAACTTGATGGCATTATGGCAAATATTACGCAGCACCGATTGAATCATCCTGGGATCAGCTTCAAGCTGAATATTCTCTGGAATTTCTGTAATGATATTGATGTTTTTGATCGCTGCTTCCGGTTTGAGCTGTTTACAAATTTCACTAACCAAATCATTCATATTAATTGTTTCAGCATTGAGTGGAAACATGCCCCGTTCGAGCCTGTTCCAGTTGAGCATCTGATCAATCAGCAATTCCAGTCCAACCACTGTTTCGTACAGGGTTTGCATCATATTTTTGTGTTCTTCCACATTGCTAACCGGCAAATCCTTAAGCAATATCTCCGTAAGATTTTTAAGACCTGCCATCGGACTTTTCAGGTCGTGCGATATCACGGAGAATAGTCTGTCTTTGGCAGCATTAGACTTTTGAAGTTCCTGGATAAGTTTAGTTTTATGAAAAGTTAGTGCCAGGTAATTAGCAGCAAAGGTTCCCCATTTAATTTTATCACGCTCCAACTGTTGTTTCAAGGTATAACCGACCAGTATAGCTCCAAGTTTTTGATCTTCAACAATCATCGGAATTCCGAGCAGGGTTTTGGTTTTGAACTGACTGAAAGTTGTCAATTTTCGGGGATAGTGCTGCTTTGGATCGTTGATCACTAACGGACTTTTATTTTCAAGAACGATTTGAGTAAAGGTGTTTTCTTTTTCAACCGGTTCCAGCTTAGTAAAATAATCATACATGTTGGCGTGAGATGCCACCGGTATAGCGGTATTTTTCTTTTCGTCCCATGCGGTTATATAGCACTCATCGGCATACATAAGCTGCCTGAAACTTTCGGCCAGTTGTATCCAGTAATGCTTGTCGGTGGTAGGCTGTAGGGCCTGTTGCGAAAGCTTATTGAGGTGCGCCGATCTGGTTTCTTTTTCTTCCAGAAGAAGTTGAACTCTTTTTTGCTCAGTAATATCAATCCCCGAAAACAGTAAGATTTCAATCCGGCCGTTATCATTGTATATCAGGTTATTCTTCCAGATAAAATAATAGATGTCTCCGTTAAGGGTAATAAGCTTGGTTTCCAGCGTTTCTTCCGGCGCTTTATTATTGCTAAAGCATTTATCCAGAAATGATTCTATCTCCTTCGTTTCCTTCCCATTCTTTAAAAACTTATACCATTTTTGACCTGTCAATTCGGGTTTTTCGAAATCAACCAGCCTGCATCCGGCCTGGTTGATCAGGCTGATGGTATGATCAGGTTTTATGCCGATAATCACTGATCCTGCAATATCAAGGTATTGCTGTGCTTTATTTTTCTCATTGATAATTTGTCTTTCATATTTCTTTTGGTCAGTAACTTCGTGAGCAATGGTAAGCAGTCGTGGTTTTTCGCTGATTCTAACGTTATAGGTTTGCACCTGAAGGATAATCAGGTTGATTTCATCTTTTTGCACCAGCAATTCGTAAGGCTTGCTCGATTTTCCCATGGCATGTTGTGCCAACACACTGGCGATTTTTGGGATTTCGCTCAAAGGCAACTGCTTAAGGTGCAGCAGGTTTTTACCTACATAATGTGATTTGTTCAACCCAAAAAGTCTTTCCGAAGCAGCGTTGGCATCAATCAAACGTCCTTTGATATCGGTAAGTATATAAGCTTCGGGTGCCTGATCGAATAGGATTTTTACGCTGTTCAAACTGTCTTTCAGTTGCTTTTCCTGAATTTTTTGCTGGCTAATATCCTGTATATAAAGCCAAACCATGCGCTCTCCATTGTCTTTGAAAAAACTTTCACCATGAATATTCACTGTAACCGTGTGTCCATCCTTATGAAAATACTCTTTTTCGTAAGGGCCAAAATAACCGGAAATATAAAGTGCCTCTGTTTGAATTCGATCAAGTTGATGGTAGTGCTTTGGTGTTATATCAAGATAAGTGAGCTGTTGTAATTCTGTTTTACTATACCCCAGCATTTTACTCAACATCGGATTACAATCGGCAAAACGTTTTGTGGCAGAGTTGATAATTGTAATACCAATAGGTGCCTGATAGAATAGCTGTTTGAGTAAAGTTTCTTTGTCGTTTTCGGAAAGCGGAATCCCTGAGGTGAACATTCCATTCTCCTCATTTCTGCGTTCTTTTGCAAAGTGCAACGGGATTTTGGGCATTAACAGGATAAACGACTGTTGTTCATCCTGCCCGTGAATGCTGATTTTCCAGCTTATCCTTACTTTGCGATTTTTCAGCCGGGTTTCAATAGTGATCTCTTTTTTATCAGCATATCCCCGCTTTAATGCATCCATATCCGTGAAAGAAGGAATAATTTTCATTACCGACAACTCCTTCACTTCACCAAAAACCTCAACAGCAGCATGGTTTGCAAAGCAAATCAAACCAATATTATTACAAACGATTACTGGCTCTGGTAAGTCACGAAGCACTGATTGATAAGGTAAATTCATTGGTTTTAGCAGCTTTATTTCGAAAGCCAGTTCTGTATCATTTCAAACAGTTCGGTAGGCTTAAAGGGTTTGGTGATATAATCGTCACAACCGGCATTCAAACACATAAAGCGGTCATCGTTAGCGGCATAGGCTGTAACGGCAATAATTTTGAGATCAGGATTGAGCACCTTAATTTGTTTGGTAGCTTCCAGTCCATCCATTACAGGCATCTTAATATCCATCAACACCAAATCAATCTTATCATTCTCTTTAACAAGATCTACTGCTTCGCTTCCATTTCGGGCATAGAGCACATTAAAGGGTTTCGATTTAAAAATACGTTTGGTGTACAAGATATTCAAGTCTTCATCCTCTGCTACCAGCAATGTAGGCCATTCCTGATTCTTCTCAGTTTGAAGCGGTTTTTCAACGGGTTTAAAAATTTCCATGTTAAGGGCAGATTTTAAGGGGATATGAATAAAAAATGTGGTTCCTTGTCCAATGACAGAATCTATTTTTATGCGACCTTTCAACAGATGCACGAGTCCTTTTACGATTGTAAGACCCAAACCGGCACCTTCCTGATTACGTGTGCTGGAAAAGTCTTCCTGTATAAAAGGTTTGTATATCTCGGGCAGGGCTTCCTGGCTGATCCCTTTTCCGCTATCGCGAACAAAAAGAACCAATTCATCATTTTGCGTTTCGAAGCCCATATGGATAAAGCCACTTTCTGTATATTTTATCGCATTGGTTACCAGCTCGTTAAATATCTTATAGATATACCCCCTATCGGAATCCATTTGTGTTTTGAGGTAAGGCTCTGCAATCAGCATTTTCAATTCAATGCCTTTAATTCTGGCCAAATGAAGATGCTTTTTATAGATTTCATTCAGCAGAGAAGTAAGTTGAATGGTTTCTACATTAAAAGGCATATTGCCCGACATAAGTAATGAAACATCCATGATATCGTTAAAGGTATCCGTGAGCCTTTCGACGCTTGTTCCGAGTGCTTCAATAAAGTCGAGGCGGTCGTCCATATTAAGCTCAGGGTCCGAAAGCAATTGCGAAAACCCAACAATGCCATTGAGGGGGGTACGGATTTCGTGTGAAATATTATTTAAAAAAGCTGTTTTCAACCGATCGCTGGCCTCTGCTTTTTCGCGTTCATGTGCCAGTGCAGCATTTTTCTCGAGAATTTCTTCGTTTTGGTGTTTGAGCTTATCGTTGAGGCTGCTCAACTGCTGGTTTTGCTTTTCGAGGATCTGATGGTTGCTTTTTAAAAGCTGCTCTGTGCGTTGCTTTATCTTGAGGTTGGTAAGCAATTCGGCAAAAATTTGAAGTAGTGCCAATTCGCTGTCAGTAAACGATTTGTATTGCTTCACTGCATCAAAGCCCACATAACCCAGGCATTTTTGTCCTTCCATCAATGGAATGGTGATCAGAGATTTTATTCCCTGAGGTTCCAGAAGCTTATACAACTCGCTGTCGCTGCCAAGTTGTTCCAGTTGGTCAACAATGGTTAATTCTCCCTTTTTATGCAAGTTTACCCAATCCGGGACCAGCTGGTTTGGAACTCTTTTCAGATTATCAATTTCGGGAGTAATACCTTCCGAACACCACTCATAGGTATTGGTCATGTATTCTTCTTCCCACACATAATCAAAAATATAAACACGATCAACACCGGCAAATAAACCAATTTGTTTCAAAGCATCGTTGATGGCATCATCGGTTTGTGAAACAGGCAGATTGATGAAACGGGTAGCCAGTTGGGTTAAAATTTGAAGTAATCGGTTATTCAGCAACAAAGTATTCTCCAGTTGACGAATATTAGTTATCTCACGAAGCATTAGCAAACTACTACTGCTGTTCATGGTTGATATCCGGGCTTCATAAGTTAGTTTTTGATTAGCCCTGGAAATCATCAAATCAAAAACCTGTGTTTGTTTGCTGCTGTTGGCTCTCTTGATTGCCAATAGTATTTTTGAGCTTGTATGAGCATCAAATAGGCTGTCGATATGCTTTCCTTTCTCAATATCATTGCGGGCAAAAGACGGTTTTTCCTGCTGAAAGGAGTCGATAAGTATTCCGGATGAATCAATGATGTACATCAAGTCGGGCATGGCTTTAATCACTGCTTTCAGTCGCGAAGTGGTTTCGCGAAGCTTTATCGCCGAATGATGTTGCTCGGTAATATCCCTGTTAATGCTGCCAAACATATAATTACCTTCCAGAACAACCGGAAAAAGTGTTGTTTGAATGATGCGTTCCTGCCCGTTTGGCTTAGTGATGATACGCGACTTAAGCTCATGAATCCAGCTGATGTCTTTGCGTTGGAGCAGATTGATTATTCTTTTGCGAATGTTGGCGACACCTTTGGTCGATTTGTTTTTGCTTTCATCCGAACTAAGCAAATACATTACATCCCAAATGTACTGGCCAATCATTTCATCAGCTTTGTAGCCAGTGATTGTTTCTTCCCCTTTGTTCCAAAGGGTGATTTTACCCTCTTCATTAAACAGAATCAGCCCTTCATCGCTTTGCTCTATCACTGCCCTGAATCGCGCTTCGCTTTCGCGCAAATTTTTTGACATTAACTTTTCCTGTTTGCTCAGGTTTTGCTCGGCCTGCTCTATCAACCAATATTTAGTATTTTCAATTTTAATCATTGAAGCCCTAACCTTCCACTCATCATCATTATTCTTTAGCAAGAGGCTTATTATACCTTCGTCCGGACTTTCTTCTCCGATGACAGCAATTTTTTTATCCAGTCCGTAAGCTTCAAAGTCGCTTGTATCTATTCCGAATGCTTCTGATGCCGCAACATTGGCATAACAAAGTTTAAAGTTAATATCGCTTATCAGAACCCAGTGCCTGAGCTTATCAAGGAGAGCAGTATTGGGAAAAGAATGCGTTGACATCTTCATATAACTTGTTTTGTTGAACTATAGTTGATTGGAGGTTTTTATCCCTAAGAAATACCCTGCAAAATGCTGAAATCTAAATATATACCTAAATTTCAAATCTTTCTGGGGAATAGTTAACATATGGATTGTTGTTTGGAGTGCCTACCAACTAACTCTTGAGCATCCACATTTTGTCACTGCTTTTGACAAGAGTTATGGCCGTAAAATTAATTGTTTCGCAATTAAAAGACAACAATCTATCGGAAAATAAGCCGTAAGCGGAGTTCTTAAAATTTATTTTTTAGTTGATTACCAGTTCGCCAGCCAGTTGCATCAGGCTGGTTTCACTAAGTTTTACCTGCAATCGGGCACTAAGCAAGCGACTTTCGGCTGAGATAAAATTTCGTTGAGCTTCTCTGAATTCGAGCCCTGACAAATCGCCAAGCCTAAAACGTTCGGTGGCAATAATCAGGTTTTCGCGGGCCACCAACACATTGTGCGTTTCCATGTCCAAAAGCTGCAGCTTGTTGCGATAACTTTCAAATTGCTGATGCAGAGTGGTTTTCATCTCGTTTACGATGGCTTCGAGATTTAACCTGCTGCTTTCGAGCATTATTTTGGCATTTTGCTTTTCTCTGCGGAGGTTTAATCCGTCAAAAAGATTCATTCTGGCACTCAAGCCGTAGGTTAAACCCTTGGTTTGACTTGTTTTGAGAAATCCGGCTTCAGAATTTTGATCATTATAGGTATATCCAAGATTAAAATCCAGGCTGGGAGCTTTGCGTCCTTTGATTTCTTTCAGGCTCAGCTCGGCCAGATAAATATCCTGGCTACTCAGCCTGAGCGCAGTATTTTGGGCAACCATCTTTTCTTCCAGTATTTCTTTCGAAAGTGCAGGGTTGATGGCAAAGCTGTCGCTTACGATAAATTCAGTTTCGGGGGCCCTGCCCAATAGGTTGTTGAGACTAGTTTTGAGCTGAATCAAATCATTATTGATTTCGAGCAGAAGTGCACTATCTGCATTACGATCTACCTCAGCCTGAAGAAGTTCCAATCGCGACCCGGCACCAATATCGAGCATTTCTGATGCCAGCATCACCCTTTCCTGATCAACTTCCAGCGTTTTCAGGATCACCTCTTTCTGTTTTTCCAATTGTACCAGGCTATAATAGGTCGAAAGGACATCAAAAATATTATTCTCAACGGTAAGCAAAAGCTCGAGCTCGCTTTGCTGCTCCAGCGATGCCAAAATATCAGCCCGTGTAAACATCTGAAGACCATCAAAAAGTGTCCAGTTAAGCTCGGCAGCGGCTGAAAAGGCATCAGCTTTTGCTCCTTTCTGGTCATTGATCTGGCCTGTCAAGAACTCTTGTTTTGAATCCGTTACACTATAATTTTGACCCGCATTAACATTGATTTCCGGAAGAAATCCGGCATTACCAAGGGTGTTGTTATTTTCAGCTATTTGAAGATTTGATCTTTGCAAGCGGATAGCATAATTATTTTCGAGACCAATACGCACAGCATCTGCTTCCGTAAGCAGTGTTTGAGCTTGCAAAAGAGGTGTCGAAATTAAAATCAAAACTAAAACTATGACGGAGCGCAACATGGCATTTGTCTTTAAATTATTCAATTAGCTATTGGTCTGTTGATCATCTGTCAGCTCACCCACATTCGACACTGATTTTTGTTGTTCCGAAATATAGGCATACATCGCAGGTATCACAAAAAGTGTAAGCAGGGTGGCAAAGGTGAGCCCGCCAATGATCGCTGTTCCCATTGCCACGCGGCTTTCTGAACCTGCCCCGAGTGCCAATGCAATTGGTACAGCACCTAAGATAGTTGAGAAGCTGGTCATCAGGATAGGCCTGAAACGTGCCACAGCAGCCGAATGTATTGCTTCGAGCCTGTTTAGGCCCAGGGCTTTGCGCTGATTGGCAAACTCCACAATTAATATCCCATTCTTCGAAACCAGCCCAATCAGCATGATGATACCGATTTGACTAAAAATATTTAAGGTCTTACCAAAATACCAGAGCGTGAGCACAGCTCCCGCTAATGCCAAAGGAACAGTGAACATAATAATAAACGGGTCGCGAAAACTCTCGAACTGAGCCGAAAGAACCAGATAAATCAGGATAAGTGCCAGCAGGAAGGCAAACACCAAACTCGAACTGCTTTCCTCAAAATCTTTGGAAGCCCCTGCCAGTGAAGTACTAAAAGTGTCATCCAGCACTTCTGCTGCAATACGGTCCATTTCGGCGATGCCATCGCCAATGGTTTTTCCGTCAACGGGATTAGCCGAAACAGTAGCCGAAACATAACGGTTATAACGGAAAAGCTGTGGCGGATTGGTTTCTTCAACAATCTCTACCAGGTTAGAGAGCTGTATCATCTCTCCCACATTGTTTTTCACATACAAAGTCTTCAGGTCAAGTGGTTGATTGCGGTAAGCTCGTTCCAGCTGACCAATCACCTCGTATTGCTTGCCATTCATGATATAATACCCAAAACGCGTCCCGCTTAGAGCAAACTGCATAGTCTGAGCAATATCCTGTGCCGAAACACCAAGAGTACGAGCCTTTTCTCTGTTGATAGAAATCTGAAGCTCAGGCTTGTTGAATTTAAGGTTGAGATCTGCCACCTGAAACACCGGACTTTGATTTACTTTCTCCATAAATTCAGGAAGTATCGCACGCAGCTTCTCAATCTGATTCGACTGTATAACATACTGCACAGGCAATCCGCCACGCTGTGTTCCAATAGATTGATCCTGAATGACAAAGCTGCGGGCCGCCGTAAGTTGCGACATCTTTGCACTGACAGCATTTGCAATTTGCTGCTGACTTCGCTCCCTTTTATCGGGTTCAACTAATTTTAGACGGGCAAATGCTGTGTTAACAGAGCTGCTGGCACCAAAACCTGGCGATGTAACTGTTACCAGAGAATAAATTTCGGGAACCTCCTCCTGTATCGCGTCTATCATCTCTTTCACATAATCTTCCATAAACTCAAAGGTGCTTCCCTCAGGTGCCGTAACAGCCACACGCATCCCCGACCTGTCTTCAATAGGTGCCAGCTCAGAAGGCAGATTCCTGCCAAGTACATAAATCAGCAAGGCCGAAAGCCCAATCACCACAAAGGCCATCCATTTAACCTTCAGAAATGCCGTTAATGCATTGGCATAAAATGAATTGAGTTTTTGAAAAAAAGGTTCAGTAGCTTGATACAACCAGTTATGCTTTTCCCTCTTTTTGAGGATTTTGGTCGAAAGCATAGGTGTGAGTGTGAGCGCAACAAAGGATGATATAATAACCGATCCGGCCAGCACCACTCCAAATTCGCGGAACAAACGACCAGTAATACCTTCCAGAAAAATAACCGGTAAAAATACTGTTGCAAGCGCAATAGTAGTTGCGATGATAGCAAAGAAAATCTCAGCCGAGCCTTCAATTCCGGCTTGTAGCGGCTTAACGCCTTTTTCAATCTTACTATAAATATTCTCAATCACCACGATGGCATCATCCACCACCAAGCCAATAGCCAAAACCAGGCCCAACATGGTGAGCACATTGATTGAGAAATCTGCAATATACATGATAAAAAATGAGCCTACCAACGAAATAGGAATCACAAGCACCGGAATGATGGTAGTGCGCCAGTCGCGGAGAAAAAAGAAAATAACCAGCACAACCAAAACAAAAGCCATATAGATGGTTTGTTCCACCTCCTTGATTGAATCGCGGATAAAATCGGTATTATCAAAGCCTATTCCCAATTCAATATCTTCGGGCAAATCCTTTTGAATCTTTTCGACCCTGCGATAAAACTCATCAGCGATATCAATATGATTGGAGCCAGGCTGAGGAACGATCACATTTCCGACCATAGGTACACCATCACGACGCAAAATTGTTCGTTCGTTGAGTGGAGCCAACTCAGCATAGCCAATATCCTTAAACCTCACCAGGCTATGTTCCCCTTCTTTGATAATGAGGTTGTTAAACTCTTCCGGCGTTTCGAGGCGGCTGAGGGTGCGAACCGTTAGTTCGATGGTATTTCCTTCTATCCGGCCCGAAGGCAACTCAAGGTTTTCGCGCAACAAGGCATTTCTTACATCCAAGGCACTCAGGTCGAAGGCAGCCAGACGGATGGGATCCATCCAAAGCCTCATCGAATAGCGTTTCTCCCCCCATATTTGAATGGCACTTACGCCAGGTATGGTCTGCAAACTTTCTTTGAAAGTACGTTCAGCTATTTCGGTTAACTCCAACAGTGATCTTTGTTCGCTCTTGATGTTCAGGAAGATAATCGGAGTGGCATCAGCATCAGCTTTAGAAACGATGGGAGGATCAGCATCAGGCGGGAGGTTGCGCAAAGCCCGTGAAACACGATCACGCACATCGTTGGCAGCGGCTTCCAGATCGACCGAAAGATCAAACTCAACGGTAATCGTGCTACGTCCGTCGCGACTTACCGAAGTGATCGTCCTGATACCATCTATCCCATTGATTGATTCTTCGAGCGGTTCGGTTATCTGCGATTCAATCACATCGGCATTGGCTCCAACATAATTTGAGCTTACCGTGATAATAGGCGGATCTACACTGGGATACTCTCTTACGCCCAGCGAAACAAGACCAATCAATCCAAAGAGGATAATCAATATGGACATTACTGTGGCCAGAACAGGACGACGGATACTAATTGATGAAAGACTCATAACTTAATTTATTCCAGTGATTTGTACTTTCATTCCTGATCGCAGCTGCAACAAGCCGGTGGTTAAAACCGTATCGCCAGGCTGCAGGCCAGAAGTAATTTCAACAGCAGCCTCTGTACGCAAACCTGTAGTTACGTCAACAGCCTTTGCCAGACCATTACGATACACAAATACTTTATGTGTTCCCATCTCGGGTATGAGTGCTTCGGCCAAAAGCTGCATAGTTTCTTCAGCACTCTCCAAAGGAATAGTGACACGTGCAAACGAGCCTGGCACTATTTTCTGGCCTGTATTTGGATAAATTGCCCGTACCGGAAGCGAACGAGTTTTGGCATCGATTCGCGGCTCCAGTGCATAAATTCTGGCCGTGAATACACCCGGTGTATTTTCAACGCTAAAGCTCACCTCATTTCCAATACTGATATAAGGAACATATCGTTCGGGCACACTAAATTCAAGCTTAACAGGCTGTGTGCGAACCAGTGAAACCACCGACATGCCCGGCGATAAATAACTGCCTTCGCTGATAAGCCGCAGCCCCAGCTGACCACTAAAAGGGGCTCTGATCATGGTTTTGTCGAGTTGAGCCCGTAAGAGCGAAGCTTCGGCTTCGAGTGTGCTTACCTCGGTGAGTACCTGATCATAAGATTGCTGACTAATGCCTTGTTTTTTAAGTAATTGGCGCTGGCGCTGCTCGCTCTCACGGGCAAGCTTCAGCTGATGTTTGTTGCGTTCAATTTGTGCATACAAATCAGCATTATTCAAGGTTACCAGCAACTCACCTTCTTCCACTCTGCTGCCTTCATCAAAATGAATCTTCACCACCTGGCCGGCAATTTCAGCAGATACATCCACCTGTTCATCGGCCAGAATAGAACCACCAGCTATCAAAGCATCCGTAAGCGGTGCTTTCTTGATTATCATTGCTTTAACGGGCAGAATTGCATTGGCACGCGAAGGTGAACGCAAAGGATCAGACTTCTCCTCCCCATCGAAAAGACCACCCGACAACATCAGCCAAACAAGTAAAATCAAAGCCAGACTAAGGCTTATAAGCTTGATAAGCGTATTTTTCTTCATAGTTTTTATTGTTCAGTAACTTAACCCTGACAGATACTAAAAGTTCAATTGCAGGCAGCAGAAACCGGTTTGAACCCCTGCAAAAATAAACTTTTTCAGCTGCTTTTGGTTGCCCAAACGAACAAAAAAATACAAAGGAATTAATACAAGAAACCAAATAGCCAAAGCGGAATTTTATTCTCAAAACCAAACTCCAGATCGTCTGCTGCAATAAATGCATTTTCCAAGTCTTTAATTTGCCTGTGCATTTTTGTCTTGCCACCAATTTCAACAATATAGCGGTTGTCGATAAAAAAATCGGCCTGTTCTGCAATTTCCACCCGATGCTGATATTTCAACTGATTCACGAAAAATGTTTCACGCAAATTTCCTGTATTCATCGTATCGGACGAAAGCGCAAACATCAAATTGGTATTCTCAAGAAATAATTTGTCGGGTTTTTGTAATCTTGTGATTCCCTTGCTATCGCGGTAAATATTCGCAATCAACTGTGCCTGATTTAAATACCACAAATAGGAAAGCAATGTTTCGCGGTTAATCCCGATTCGCTCGCTAAGGTTGGAAATATTTGGTGTAAAAGGAGCAGAAACAGCAATGATATAGAGCAGCTGTTTGATTTTAGGCAGATACGTCAGATTCAATTGCTTTAACTGAGGCAACTCTATCTCCAGAATCAAATTTACAACTTCTTCAAGCCTTTGAAAATATAAGGCAGCTTGCTCCAAAAAAAACGGGTAATACCCCCCTTTAAGGTACTGTGCAAAAAATTGAAGCGGTTTGATCTGCTTTACAATGTGTTGGGATATTTCAGGATGATTTTCAAGAATATCATGTAAAGTATAAGCTTTAAAATTTGTTTGATTGGTCAGATTGAGGTATTCACGAAACGATAATCCCTGCAATGTATAAACAATAGCCCTGCGACTGAGATCATCCCGGGCATTTAATATTTCGAACATTGAAGAACCCGTGAAAACGATTGAAAGTTCCGGATAATCATCATAAATATTCTTGAGTTCAACTGACCATTCAGGATATTTATGTACTTCATCCAGAAAGAGATGCGTGCCGCCCTGCTTAACAAATTTATCTGCAAGTTCGCTGAGCGTATTTTTACTAAACCAGATATTGTCAAGACTTACATAAAGTGCTTTTTCCGGTATTCTACCAAAATTCATCTTAATATACTGTAGCAATAAGGTTGTTTTCCCCACACCCCGTGCTCCTTTTATACCAATGAGACGTGCCTGCCAATTGATCTCGTACATGATACTACGTACAAAATCTGTTTGCGTGAAAGCGATGCGTCTTTG
>JAQVGO010000045.1:0-2790 GCA_028696715.1 Bacteroidales bacterium | reverse complement strand
AAAAAAATCCAGAAACCTCTGCAGGATTCTGGATTTTTAATTAAGCTTTCACGCCCAATCAATGTGGCTCATTGCCTTGCTGACAGCAGTCGGGCAGCTTATCATGGGCTTCCTGATCGGCAAGCAAATCATCGGCATCGTAACCAATTTTGGTAATGGCCTTTTTCAGGCTTTCCTTATCGTTTTTGCCTTTCTTGTAGGTAATACTGATCACTTTGGTTTCTTCATTTAGTTCAACCGCTTTTACACCCTTTTCGAAAGCCAGGTTCTTTTCCAGTCTTTCTTTACACATGCCACAAATGGCAGAAGTTTGAATTTCGACGGTTTCTGTTTTCTTTTTCTTATCGCCTTGCGCTAAAAGACTCAGCGGTATAATCAATACCAAACTGATCATTATCAATGCTAAATTTTTCATAATCATTTATTTTTAAGGTTATTCAATTGTATATCTCAAACCGGCATAAACCTTTATCCCATTGATTGGCCCCCAAATGATACTGGAATCAAAATAAGGACCAAAAGGTTCATTGGCCGCCAAAATTGGATTGTTTTGTTTAAAATTTGTCAGGTTTTCTCCGCCGAGGTAAATATTCCACTTCCTGAAAAACTTAGTCACCTGCGCATTCACAATGGTGTAGGCCGGTGAATAATCATCCAGGCGATAAGGCTCCGGATTACCTGCTGTTGAAGGCAGACGGCTCACTCCGTTGAATTGGGTAGTAAGATCGAACTGCCATTTGCGCAAATTGGTGGCATACGACAGGCTTACCAAGCCCTTGTATTTATTCACCAGCGGTTTTTCCTGTAGTTCGTTATTCAGCGTCATTTGCACATCATTAAAACGCACGGCTGCTGTAACATCCAGCCCTCTTAGCAATTCGTAATTAGCTTCGAGTTGGATGCTGTTGGAGTAAGATCTGCCGTCCAGGTTATAAACCAACACTTTCTGGGCATCGGCATCGCGATCAAGAATGACCTGATTGATAAAATCGGTTCTGTAAACATCCAATCCAATAGTTAGTTCTCTGTTGTTCAGATCAATATGCTTGCTGAAATTCAAGCCATAATTCCAGGCTTCTTCCATCTTTGGCTGTTCGCGCACCACAAGCTCTCGCGAAGAAGCCAGCACAGAAGTGTTTTCGGCCAGGATATTGGCAGTGCGATAACCTTTTCCGGCTGAAAGACGCAGGATATTATGCTCGTTAAATCCGTAACGAAAATGCACGCGTGGTGTGGCAAAAAATCCAAACTCATTGTGGTGATCCAACCGCATACCTGCAATCAAATTGAGTTTGGTGCCATCGCTGTAGGTATATTGATAAAATACACCCGGAACGCTTTCGGTTCGATTGAAAGTGCTGTCGTTCAGTTGCTCTTCAAAGCGATCGTATAAATAGCTGAAACCAGTTGTATAAGTATGGCGGGTGTCGCTTATGTAGCTCTGAAATAGCGCATTGCCATAATAACTGTATTGCGTGCCTTCGTAATCCCTCAACCCAAAATAAGTATCCATATGGTGATAGGTAAACTGTTGCTGAATTCCCAGGCTGGTTTGCGGGCGCGAAAAGATAAAACCGGTTTTCAGGAAAGTTTCTACACGTTCGGTAATCAGTTCGATGCCATAGCCATTATCCACATCGCGTGGTTGATCAGCATCAAACCGCATTTGACCTCCCCGGCGATCTTCCTTTAAACCTTTGACACCAAACTGACCTTCGAAGTTTTTGGCATGAAAATCCGTCCGGGCAAAAAGGTTATATTGCGTATAAAGCGGTTCGTCCAGAAAGCCATCTCCATTGTCATCATGCCTGGTTCCATTGCGACTCCAGTGCCCCATCACCATAGCATGCATATGATCGTTAAGGCCAGCTTTGGTATTGAAATTAATCTCGCTGCGACCCATATGATCCTGAAAAAGATTCAGAAAAAACCGCTCGCTTGTTTCTGCTTTTTTATATTCCACATTGATTTGTCCGCTGATGGATTCGTAGCCATTTATAACTGAGGAAGCCCCTTTGGAAACCTGAATGGATTCCATCCAGCTGCCGGGCACATAGCCCAATCCAAAGGAAGTAGCCAGGCCACGAAGATTTGGAATATTTTCACTCATCATCTGCGTGTAAATACCACTGAGGCCAAGCAGTTCGATCTGTTTGGCTCCCGTAACGGCATCGCTGTATGAAACATCCACGCTGGCACTTGTTTCAAAACTTTCGGAAAGATTGCAGCAAGCCGCTTTTTGCAATTCACCAGAAGTGATAGTTTGGGCATTTACCGTGCTCAAGCGCGACACAAAATTGGTCTTGGCACGATTCACTACCTCCACTTCGTCAAGGGTTTTGCTGCCCGACATGATATGATCATATTGATTTCCATCATGTGGGGCGTGAATGGTATCGTTGGCATAGCCTACAAAGCTAAAAACCAGCATATGGGCATTTGGATCACGTTCTATTTTGTATTTACCTTCTCCATCGCTTATTGTTCCGGTTTGTGTGCCCGACCAGTAAATATTTACGCCTGGCAGGGGCTGCTCACCCTTCTCACTTTGCTCATATACGGTTCCATTTATTTTCTGAGCCTGAGCTGAAATAAAAAACAGCCCCATTGCTCCCATTATCAGGATTTTTATTGTTTTAATTTTCATTGCTTTAATCTGTTAATACATGATTATCCGACAGAAGCCGGATAAGAAAAATCAAGAAATTCTACAAGATTAAAGCAGCTGGTGCGAAAGCTTAAGTTGTGAGCAGGCTATCAGGAATCTTAGGCCACTGCCTAAAGTGCCCG
>JAQVGO010000004.1:56754-69374 GCA_028696715.1 Bacteroidales bacterium | reverse complement strand
GAATAAACCAAGGATTGATAATAGTGTTATAAATGTGATTAACTTTTGAATCATGAGTCCACTCCGAAAAGTCAAAAAACTGCTGATTTTTAACTTTTTGATCCCTGCTCCTAAAGAGGGAAGGCTATAAATCAGCAGTTTTAGAAAGTCCCCCTTGGGGGATTTAGGGGCAAATTGACTTTTCGGAGCGGACCTAAAATTTGAGCCATTAGAAAAGCATAGAGCGGTTTGCTTTTTCCTAATTTGATCAGATTGGCAAATCTTGTTTTTAAATCACTGTTGCCTGGTGAAATTTTATTGTCGTCACTATGATAAAGCCAAATGGCAAAGCAGGAAAAAAGGCATTTTTAGGTAAATTATACCGGACAACAGTGACAAGATAACTATATTATTGTGGTTTTTTCCTGTAATTTTGAGGTCTCAAAAAAAAAGCTCCCTGATGAAGCTGTCAATCGTTATTGTAAACTACAACGTAGAACATTTTCTGGAACAATGCCTTTTTTCGGTGCGAAAAGCAATTCAAAGGATTGAAGCTGAGGTTTTTGTGGTTGATAATAATTCAGTTGACGGTTCACTGCGGATGCTGGAAATGAAATTTCCGGAAGTAAAAGTAATCGCCAACAAAGACAATGTTGGTTTCAGTAAGGCCAACAATCAGGCCATCAGGCAGGCGAAAGGGGACTATGTTCTGCTGCTGAATCCTGATACAGTTGTGGAGGATGATACATTTGATAAGGTAGTTGCCTTTATGGATGCGCATCCGGATGCAGGTGGTTTGGGTGTGAAAATGGTGGACGGAACGGGTAAGTTTTTGCCGGAGTCGAAAAGAGGACTGCCTACACCGCTCACTGCTTTTTACAAGATTTTTGGTTTAGCAAGGCTGTTTCCGAGATCCAAACGTTTTTCGCGCTATCACCTTGGCTTTTTGGATAAAGATGAGATTCATGAAGTGGATGTGCTGGCCGGGGCCTTTATGTTGATGCGCAAGTCGGTGCTCGATCAGGTTGGTCTGCTCGATGAGGCCTTTTTTATGTATGGCGAAGACATTGATCTTTCCTATCGGATCACGCAAGGCGGATTTAAAAATTATTATTTCCCCGAAACACGCATCATACATTACAAAGGTGAAAGCACAAAAAAAAGCAGTGTGAATTATGTTTTTGTCTTTTACAATGCCATGATCATCTTTGCACAGAAGCATTTCAGCCAGAAAAGTGCTTCCACATTTACCTTTTTGATCAACATCGCCATTTATTTCAGGGCGTTTTTGGCATTGATGGCTCGTTTTATCAAGCGTTCCTTTTTACCGGTGACGGATGTGCTGCTGGGGTTTGCCGGTTTGCTGCTGATCAAACAGTTTTGGGGCGATATCACCATTTATCGCGAAGGCGGGGATTATCCGCTGGTGTTGGTCACATTTATCCTGCCTGCATATTTGTTGATTTGGGTGGTTTCGGTTTATTTTAGTGGTGGTTACGACAAGCCATACCGCATCCCCAGGGCCCTTCAGGGAATAGGAGTTGGTAGTTTGCTGATCTTGGTTTTTTATGCCCTGCTTCCCGAAAATCTCAGGTTTTCGCGTGCTTTGATTTTGTTGGGAACCCTTTGGCTTGCGCTGGCAACCACTTGTGTCCGGTTTGTGGCGCATCTGCTTAAGATTGATGGGTATGTGCTGGGAAGCGAAGCTAAAAAGCGCTTTCTGGTTATCGGTCATGGAAAGGAAGCCTTGCGTGTGGCAGACTTGCTCCGATCTACTGCCATAAAACATGAGTTTGTAGGCCTGGTCGAAACGGATTCGGACGAAAAACTGCCTGCCAGCTTCATTGGGCATATCCATCAGGTTCCTGAAATGATAGCAATTTACCGTATCAATGAGGTGATATTCTGTTCGAAAGACCTTCCGCATCAAACTATTATTGATAAAATGGTGGCCTGGCACACTGCAGGGGTGGATTATAAAATTGCGCCCGAAGACAGCCTTTCTATCATCGGAAGCAACTCAATCAACACCCGCGGCGATCTTTATACCATTGGCATTAATGCCATCGACTCCAGGTCGAATCGCCGCAGCAAACGCTTTTTTGATCTGATGGCAGCAATGGCCGGCTTGGTCTTATGGCCGGTTCTGCTTTGGTTTGTTAAGAAACCTTTTAATTTTTTAAAAAATATTTTCCTGGTATTCATTGGCCGAAAAACATGGGTAGGCTATTGCCAGGCTGCCATTCAAGGCCAAAAACTGCCTGCTATTCGCAAAGGAGTGCTTTGTCCGGCTTCCGTTTTTAAACGCATAGTATCGGACGATCAAATGATCAATCAGCTCAATTTGATTTACGCCCGAGATTACAATGTATGGAAGGATGTGTCTATTTTTTTTAAAGCATTTAAATGGCTCGGAAATTAGTTTCTGTTTTGGATATTTATTCTGGATTTGTTTTTTGTACCTTTGCCGCCTTAAATCAGTAGAAATCATTTCCACACCAAATCATGCTCAGCAGAAGGCATCTCAGAGTTAAAGTTCTTCAATCGGTTTATGCGTATTATCAGGCTGGTAATAGCGATTTGCATCAGGGAGAAAAGCAGTTGTTATTGAGTATAAACAAGCTTTTTGAGTTGTTTATCTGGCAGTGTTCGTTTTTGATCGAGGCAACGCGATTTGCCGAAAACAGGATCGAAGACAACAAAAAGAAACATTTTCCCACCGAGGATGATCTGAATCCTAATCTGCGATTTGTGAAACACGGGATTTTAAACACACTTTCGGAAAATATTCAGTTTCGTAAGTTTGAGAACCTCTATAAAGTCAACTGGGGCGAAGAACAGGAGATTGTACGAAGATTTTTTCAGTTTTTGCGCGAAACACCTGAATATGAACGATTCATGACGGAAGAAATTCATGGATTCGACAACGAAAAACGTTTCCTGATTCAAATCATCGAAAAATATTTCTCCCAGCTGGATTTGCTGCAATCCTTTTACGAAGAAAAGAGTATCTATTTTGTGGATGATTATCACCTCGTATCATATTTACTGATCAAGTTTTTTAAGTCGCTCGAACCTGATTTTAATACACTTACGCCTTTACCAACAATCTTAAAAACGGCCAACGAGGACGACAATGAAGACTTAAATTTTGTGAAGCAACTTTTTCGTAAAACTATTTTGAATAGTGATGAATACGGAAGTATGATTGCTGGCACCACAGCCAATTGGGAGCAGGATCGCATCGCTGTGATGGATATGCTGATATTGAAAATGGCCCTGGCTGAATTGTTTACCTTTAAATCAATCCCTATTAAGGTAAGCTTGAACGAATACATCGACATTTCGAAGTATTTCAGTACACCCAAAAGCAAAGTCTTTGTAAATGGAGTGCTGGATAAGTTGATTCAACAATTGAAAGCAGAGGGCAAAATCATAAAATCCGGCCGCGGATTGCTGGAAAATTAACCTGTTGATCAGTTTGTGTTTTGTGTGGTTTGATTCGTTTGAACCACTTATTCGGATTTTATCTTATTTTTACGAAAGATTACACAACATACCAATGAAAAAACTGCTCATCAGCTTTTCTTTCGTTTGCCTTTTGCTCAATCAACTTGCTTCACAGCCGCAAATATTATCAGTTGAACGGCTGACTGATACAATTGTCGTCAATGAAAAATTTGAACTCAGGGTGGATGTCGCTACCAAAGCAGCAGTTAACTTCTTCGATTACGATCAAATCAACCTTCAGGCTATTTTTCGCGGCCCTTCACTCACCGAAATAGCTGTTGATGCTTTCTACTATCAGGATTACGTATCCCATCTGGATGGTGAACTTACGCCTGCCGATCAACCTCATTTTCGTGTCCGCTTTAGTCCGCCTGAATCCGGAACCTGGGACTTTAGGCTTGTCTTAACTGACTCAACCGGAACAGATCAAACAGGCTGGCAAAGTTTTTCGGTGGGCGATAGCGATTTAACAGGTTTCGTAAAGGTTGCTGCCAATCAAAAACAATTGGTTGATCAGGCCGGTAAACACGTTTTTTTGGCTGGCGAAAACATCACCTGGACCAGTAATTATCCTGGCTATGACCCGATGGCACATTATTTTAAGCAGCTTTCGGACAAGGGAGGGAACTTTGCCAAATTGATGCTCACGCCCTGGGGTTATCATATCGAATGGATCGAAGGAGGTTTGCGCAATTATATGCCCAGGCAAAAGGACGCCTTTATGCTGGATAGTATTTTCAGGATGGCACACGATATGGATCTTTTTTTACAGCTGGCTTTTTCAATTCACAATGAACTTAACTTTGGTTATCCGGCAGAATGGCCTTCAAATCCTTATAACATTGCCAATGGAGGATATTGTAAGCAGCCGCAGGAATTTTTCACGCATCCGGAGGCCAGGGCAGCTTATAAAAACAGGATGCGCTATCTGCTGGCGCGCTATGGCTATTCCAGAAAATTGGTAGCCTGGGAGGTTTTTTCCGAAACAGATAACTTCCCGTTTTATAAAAGTTACAAGAATCAAGTCAGCAGCTGGGTGATCGAAATGGCAAGCTGGCTCCAGAACAACGATCCTTACGATCATCTGGTTTCGGCAGGTTATGCCCTTCCGGAAAGTGAACCACAGGTCTGGCAGCATCCGGCCATCGATTTCACACAATTGCATTTGTATAACAAAAGGGCCGATCAGGCTGGTGATGTTATGCGACAGATGAATATGTATCTGAAGAATTATCAGAAACCAATACTCGTAGGCGAATACGGGATTGGTCACTACAGCGATTCCATGTCGATCTGGGATCCTGATGGCCTTGCCTTACACAATGCCTTGTTCACTTCTGTCATGGCCGGAAGCATGGGATGCGTAGTGCCTTGGTACTGGGAAGAGTATGTGGATAAACTTGATTTGTATGATCGGTTTGGAGCTGTGTATGCTTTTGCTGCTACGGATGCCACACCTGCAGATGAAATGAAATCACTCCATCTGATCACGGATGCAGCTGCAAGAGCCGACTGGGAGATAGTGCCCGACTTTTTTAGCCTGACAGATCCGGCACCCTCAACACATTTTCACTGGCACAACAGCGGTCAAATGGTTCCGGCAGCCGACAGCCTGAACAGCTTTCTCTATGGCCCGCTTTCCCTTTTTGGATCGCTGAGGAACCCGCCAGTGTTTTCGACAAGCTTTCTTCACGAAAGTGTGATTCGAATAGAAACAGGAGGCCAGGTAAATAATGGGATACTGCAGATAAAAAAGCATGATGTGGTGATTTTTGAGCAGACAGTTCAACCGAATACATCTTATTGGATTGAGGTACAGCCCGGAAACCATCAGTTTACATTGGATAATGTTGGGATGGGCTTTGCCAGTGTGATTGAGCTTGAAAAAATTACACTCGAAAAATTCCTGCCTCAATTGCGGGCTTTTGGATTGCAATCAAACCACCTTATGCATGTGTGGATTCAGAACAGGGACTACAACTGGAAAAATTTTTATGAACAACAACCGCCTCCCGAGCCTGCATCCGGCAGCTTATTTCTTCCATTAAAGGCCGGAACTTACCGGTTGGATTGGTACAACACGCAAAGCGGAACCATCGATTCGGTTCGCATCAGAGAGGCATTTAGCAATGGAATGGAAATTAAGATTGAAGCATTGCAACATGATCTGGCACTGCAGCTACAACTGATCACTACAATTAAGCCCCGCGATCGCTATCAGGGGGTGGTTGTTTATCCCAATCACGACCGCCGGAGATTTACTTTCGCATTCGAGCTTGGTGCGTCTGCAAGTGTTGTGCTTCAAGTGATCGACCCGCATGGCCAAACGGTATTTATGACCGAAAAATCAGACACCTATTCCGGAGCAAATCAGATTCACTGGTATTATGGCAATCAGTCTCTTACGTCAAATAGTATAAAACCAGGTTTTTACATTTACCGGCTTATGCTTCCTGATCGCACTGTGACAGGAAAAGTAAGGATTACAGAATAAATTTTCCATAAAGCAGATGCTGATTGAGTGGAAAACCTTAAATTTGCAGTAATAGCTTGATATTATTGTTATTACATTAACAATGCATTTTAAAAATTTAAAGCATAACACATGAAGGTATTTGATTTAGACATGATTAAGGCAGTATATGCCGGTATGCCGGAACGTATTAAAGCAGCACGAAAACACCTCGGACGCCCCTTAACACTCACCGAAAAAATATTATACAGCCATCTCTCAGAGGCCTTGCCCGAAAAGCCCTACGAAAGAGGAAAGGCTTATGTGGATTTTAATCCGGATCGTGTGGCTATGCAGGATGCAACGGCGCAGATGGCTTTGCTACAGTTTATGCAGGCCGGAAAAGCAAAAGCTGCCGTGCCTTCTACTGTGCATTGCGATCACTTGATCCAGGCAAAACTGGGAGCCGTGGCCGACCTGAAAACAGCCAACGACACCAACAAAGAGGTTTTTGATTTTCTGGCCAGCGTGTCCAATAAGTACGGGATTGGATTTTGGAAACCAGGTGCTGGTATCATTCATCAGGTGGTATTAGAAAACTATGCCTTCCCCGGCGGAATGATGATAGGAACAGATTCGCATACCGTGAATGCCGGAGGCCTGGGTATGGTTGCCATCGGTGTAGGTGGTGCCGATGCAGTTGATGTGATGGCCGGAATGCCCTGGGAATTGAAGTTCCCAAAACTTATCGGCGTTAAACTAACTGGTAAATTGAGTGGCTGGACTTCGGCCAAGGATGTTATTTTAAAAGTGGCAGGTATTCTGACTGTAAAAGGCGGAACAGGTGCCATACTCGAATATTTTGGCGAAGGTGCCGAATCTCTTTCCTGCACCGGAAAAGGCACAATCTGTAATATGGGAGCCGAGATTGGTGCAACAACTTCTTTGTTTGGGTACGATAAAAAAATGGCCGACTATCTCAAAGGGACAAATCGTGCTGTGGTGGCTGAGGAAGCTGATAAAATTGCAGAACACCTGACTGCTGACCCTGAAATTTACAGCAATCCTGATCAATATTTTGATCAGCTGATCGAAATCAATCTCTCAGAACTTGAGCCGCATATCAATGGCCCTTTCACTCCGGATTTGGCCACGCCTGTTTCTAAATTTGCAGAAGTTGTGAAAGCCAATGGCTGGCCCGAAAAACTTGAGGTTGGACTGATTGGTTCATGCACCAACTCTTCGTACGAAGATATTTCGCGTGCAGCTTCGGTAGCCCGACAGGCGATTGACAAGAATTTGAAGGTGAAATCAGAATACACGGTAACGCCAGGCTCAGAGATGGTTCGCTACACTGTGGAACGCGATGGCTACCTCAAAACTTTTGAAGAGATTGGCGGTGTGGTTTTGGCTAATGCCTGTGGTCCCTGTATCGGGCAGTGGGCACGTCATAATGCTGACAAAGGCGAAAAGAACTCTATCATGACGTCTTTCAACCGGAACTTTGCCAAACGTAACGATGGAAACCCCAACACCCACGGCTTTGTTGCCTCCCCCGAAATCACTACGGCTTTCGCCATTGCCGGAACCTTGTGTTTTAACCCTATGACGGATTATCTGGTTAACAATGATGGTAAAAATGTTAAACTGGACGAACCTCAGGGCATTGAGTTTCCTCCTACGGGATTTGCCGTGGAAGACAATGGCTATCAGGAGCCAGCAAAAGACGGAAGTCATATCGAAGTGGTTGTTGCTTCTGATTCGGATCGTTTGCAGCTGCTGGAGCCTTTTGCTCCCTGGGATGGAAAAGATATCAAAGGGATGTACTTATTGATCAAGGCAAAAGGAAAATGCACCACTGATCATATTTCAATGGCCGGTCCCTGGTTGCGCTATCGGGGCCATCTCGAAAATATTTCACAAAATATGCTTATCGGTGCAGTGAATTATTTTGGTGAACAAACCAACGCTGTTAAAAATCAAATCACTGCTGAGGTGAATAAAGTTCCCGATGCTGCGCAATCATACAAGGAAAGCGGATTTGGTTCTATCGTTGTGGGCGACGAAAACTATGGCGAAGGTTCATCGCGCGAACATGCGGCCATGGAGCCTCGTTTCATGGGTGTAAAAGTGGTGCTGGTGAAATCTTTTGCCCGTATCCACGAAACGAATTTGAAGAAACAAGGCATGTTGGCACTCACCTTTGTGAATAAAGAAGATTATGACCTGATTCGTGAAGACGATCGGATTGATGTGTTGGGTATGGAAAATTTTGCGCCGGGTGAGCATCTGAAAATCCGGTTGAATCATGCCGATGGCTCAACAGACATCTTGGAGGTGCAACACACCTACAATCAAAATCAGATTGAATGGTTCAAAGCCGGAAGCGCATTGAATCTGATCAAGAAATTGCAACAAGACTAAGCACTTGATTGTGATCACTTACAATCCCGCTTTTGATGATAAAATCTTTTGCGGGATTTTTTATACACCCCTTTAAAAGTTATTGTTATAGAGGTTTATAAAGTTTAATAGCTAAACGCTTATATTTGCCTGAAATCAAATCATCAAATCAATGAGACTCATACTTCTTGCAACTGTTTTATTTTTTGGGATGCTTTTAGATGTCAATGCTCAGGATACCTTTTCTATTGTTGCCGTTGACACAATTACCGGAGAAGTGGGAAGTGCCGGAGCAAGCTGCCTCGACAATTCTGCTATTGCCGGCGGGGCTGTAATTATCAGCGATATCATTCCCGGACGCGGGGCAATTCATACCCAATCTTACTGGCTTTCGGCAAATCAGGTCAATGCCCACAACAAAATGCTCGAAG
Source organism: Bacteroidales bacterium (assembly GCA_028696715.1). Classification (GTDB taxonomy): domain Bacteria; phylum Bacteroidota; class Bacteroidia; order Bacteroidales; family F082; genus UBA5536. The sequence continues at coordinate 60,599 of JAQVGO010000004.1, read as the reverse complement.
GACTTTCGCCAGCTGAAATCATTGATTGGTTGGTCGAAAATGATGTGCAAAATCAGCCTCAACGCAGACAATACGGCATTGTTGACTTTGATGAAGAAGGAAATGCGAGATCAGCTGCTTTCACTGGAACGAGTTGTATGGACTGGAAAGGTCATCACGAAGGTGTAAATTACAGCATTCAGGGAAATATTTTATTGGGTCAGCAAATCATCGATTCGATGGAGTCTCGTTTTATTCACACTTCCGGAACGCTGGCTGATAAGCTGATGGCTGCTTTGCAGGGTGCAAATGTAGTGGGAGCCGATTCGCGCTGCACACCCGAAGGTGTATCCTCTTTATCAGCTTTTTTGCGTGTTGCAAGGCCTGAAAATGATCCGGATAGTTTGTATCTGGATTTGAATGTTGCAGAAACTCCTTATGGCATTGAACCCATTGATGAACTGCAACTGCTTTATGATGAATGGCTTAATTGGGTTAGTATGAACGAGCCTGAAGCTGAATCAAAAGCTTTTCAGCTTTATCCAAATCCTGCTGAAAACTTTATCCACTATCAATTTATTCGTGCTGATTTAATCTTTCCGGTTACACTTCAAATTACTGATTTGCAGGGCCGAATGCTTGGTGAAATGATTATTGATAAGCGATTTGGACGCATGGATATATCGGGAATAAAAAATGGGCTTTACTTAGGAAGTCTCATAATTGATGGTAAAAAGGCCGAAAGTATAAAAATTGTAATTGATCGCTGATTTTATAAAACGTTTATACTAAAGCGTATAATTGTGCGTTAAATTGGCGTAATTACTGCAAAACGAAATCCTAATATTGTGAAGAAAACAACCTTTATTGTTCTGATTTTATTCTTTACTGTAGAGCTGCATCTGGCCTTTTCCCAAAATACGGAACAAGGGGCATACGGCTTTGTGAATACTACCAGCGCTGCAAGAGTTGCTGCACTTGGCGGTTCGCTGGTTCCGATAGATGATGGTGACATACAGTTGGGTTTATTCAATCCGGCCTTGATTTCGGCTGAAACGAGCGGAAAGCTGGCACTCTCCTATGTGGATTATTTTGCTGATATCAATTTTGCCGGTTTGCAATATGCCCGCAGTTTTGAAAAAACCGGTAATTTTCTGGCCAGCTTGCAGTATCATCATTACGGCAGCTTCGATTATGCCGATGAAGGCGGTCTTACCAATGGCAGTTTTTCGGCCGCAGATTATGCCTTTACCCTGGGTTGGGGGCGTCAACTGGATTCGAGTTTTAGCATTGGCGCCAATGCCAAGTTTATCGGACGGCAATACGAAACTTACAATGCCTTTGCTATGGCAGTGGATGTGGGAGCTAATTACAGAACCGAAAGCGGCTGGTTGCTGAGTCTTACGGCCAGAAATATTGGTACCGAGCTCTCCTCATTTTTCGAAGGTGCTGATGCAAGCCTGCCTTTCAGTATGCAGTTTGGTGTTTCAAAACGACTTGATCACGTTCCTTTTAGGTTTATGATAGTGTATGATAACCTGCAAAAATGGGATCTGACTTATGAGGATCCAATCGATCTGGATGGAAATATCGATCCCATCACCGGTGAAAAGCAGGAAAAGGAAGGCCTGGCTAAGTTTGGGGATCAGTTTTTAAGACATATTATTATTGGTGGGGAGTTTTATATTGGCAAAGGCCTTGTTTTGCGCGGTAGCTATAACTACAAACGCCGCCAGGAAATGAAAATCCCGGATAAACTTGGCATGGTGGGTTTTGCCTGGGGTATTGGGATTCGGATCTCCAAGTTTCAGATTAACTATTCCCGCTCAAGCTATCACGCTGTGGGATCACCCAATTATTTTAGCATCGTTACCCGTCTTAGCGACTTTGTGAATTAGATTTCGTAATTCAGTCAACAGATTGTATTTTTGCAGGAATACTCTGTCTATGCACCTGCAAACACTTAAACTTGCCAGTTTTAAAAATTACGACACGGCCGAAATTCATTTCTCCGAAAAGATCAATTGTTTTGTAGGTCGCAACGGAGCCGGAAAAACAAACCTGCTGGATGCCATTTATTATTTGTCCTTTTGCAAAAGTTATTTCAATGCCAACGACCAGCAGAATATTCGGCATGAGGACGATTTTTTTACCGTGCATGGCTATTATCAACGCCCGGGCATGGAAACCGATCAGGTGAGTTGCATTCAAAAACGCAGACACAAAAAGGTTTTTCAGTGGAATAAAAAAACTTACGACCGACTGGCGGATCATATCGGAAAGATTCCGCTGGTGATGATTTCGCCCTACGATCGTGATCTGATCAATGATGGCAGCGAGTTACGCCGCAAATTTATCGATGGTGTGATTGCCCAGTTCAATCCGGTTTATCTGGACGCTTTGCTCAAGTATAACAAAGCACTTTCGCAGCGAAATGCCTTGTTGAAACAATTTGCAGAACAAAGGAAATTCGACAGATCAATGCTTTTGCTATGGGAAGAACAAATGCTTCAGCCTGCTACAACGATTCATCAGTACAGAAAAGAATTCCTGAACGACTTTCAGGGCATATTTCAACAATATTATACCTTGGTCTCGGGTGGAAACGAGAGCGTTAGCATTCAATACGATTCCGATCTGAATGAGCAGGGTTTTTCTCAATTGCTGGATAATAAGCTGGAACGCGATCGCATGGCACGTTTTACTACAGTAGGAGTGCACAAGGATGATTTAAATTTTTTGATGAATGATTTTCCGGTGAAACGGTTTGGTTCTCAGGGGCAACAAAAGTCGTTTGTGATTGCCATTCGCCTGGCGCAATATGATTTCACCCAAAAAAAGATGGGCTACAAACCCATTTTACTTTTGGATGATATTTTTGATAAGCTAGACGATCAGCGTGTTAAGCAGCTCATTAAATTGGTGGGTGAAGATTATTTTGGTCAGGTTTTTTTAACCGATACCCAGCAGCATCGCGTCGATCAGCTTTTTGAAGAGAGTGAGATTGATCATCGGATTTTTGAGATAGATTCCGGAAAAATTGTAACGGAAACAAAAGTTTAAGAAAACAAATAAATGTCAACGAACAACGAAGAACCTTTGGGTGATATTATCCGGCAATTGCTGCGTGTATATGGTTGGGAAGCCAGGCTGGATGAGGTGAAGCTGATCGACAGCTGGCCTAAAGTTGTTGGGCCTGTGATACATCGCAAGACCATGGATTTGCATGTCGAAAAACAGGTGTTGTTTGTAAAACTCGATTCAGATGCCCTGCGTCAGGAGCTTTCCTATGCCAAAAGCCTGATCATCAAAAACCTTAACCAGGAAGTGGGTAAAGAGGTGATTAAAGATGTGGTGTTCAGGTAAATAAACTAAAAATCAGCGTAGAAGAATTTTTGTGAAAAATCAGATTTGGGATTGCCATAATACATTGATTTAATTTCTTGTACTTCAGGAAAATCTATTGGTTTTTCAAAAATTGGTCCATCGAAAACAAAACTATGAAACTCGCCATTTTCACCACAGGGATCAACATCGGGTGGTAGGGTAGTTAAAAAATGCTCGTCATAGATTTTCCCGATGATATTTTTTGGGAAGAATTTTGCACTTGCACTGCAGATCATAGCCCTGAACCCCTGATTGATAAATGTTTCTGCAAGTGTTTTTGTATTGATGTGCCACAGTGGAAATTCTGATAAAATGCCCAGCTTGTTAAGTTGTTGTTTGCGAAAGGCACGAATATCTTCAAGGAAAATATCTCCAAAAACTGCAACTTTTTGTTGAGCAGGAGCTAAATTACCGAGTTGCGATAGCATGAGTTTATGATAGGTTTCGTTGTCACAATTTGCGGGCAATCCGATTTTGAA
>JAQVGO010000004.1:33191-56654 GCA_028696715.1 Bacteroidales bacterium | reverse complement strand
GCAGTCAATTTCTGCCGAATGATTTTAGCCAGATAGCGCAAAATGCGTCTCGAATCATTCAGGTATTGATCGATAAAATCTCCGCCTTCAAAAGCTGTGATGGCAGCATATTGAATGGGTGCCGAGGTAGAGGTGTAAGTTTCGCTGGCCACGGTTGCCATGGCTTCGCGTAGCCAATACAATTGTGGTGGAAACGAAAAAGTCCCCAATCGCCAGCCTCCGGCACCGCACCATTTGCTCAATCCACTACTGATGATGGTTCCTTCGGGATAAAAACGCGCGATGGAAACATGCTGCCCCTGGTGATGAATCATGCCGTAAATTTCGTCCGAAACCAATACGATATTATACTTTCGGGCCACAGCAGCCAGTTGTTTCAGCTTTTCGGTAGGATAGGTACAGCCGGTTGGATTACTGGGATAATTTAAAATTACGATTCGGGGTCTGTTTGGATCTGCACGACAAATCATATCCAGTTTTTCGGGTGAGAGGCGATATTGATCTTCAGCACTTGTTGGAACCCAATGCACATGGCGGCCAATGATTCTGGCCTGCGGAAAATAGGAAACCCAGCTGGGCGTCGGGATGATCAGATCGCCATAGTAAACCAGCTGAAGAATAAAAATAAGTTCTTTTGAGCCCGGACCAATCAAAATATCATCCGCCGTGGAATCAATAAATTGTGTTCGTTTGTTAAATGCTGCAATGGCTTCACGCAGAGGGAGCAAGCCTCTTACAGGAAGATAGTCTTTTTCGTGGGCATGTTGACGAAGTGCTTCCACAACAGCTTCGGGAACCGGAAAGGGTGACTGGCCAAGGCCAAATTTATATACCTTGCGACCCTCACTGATGAGTTGCCGGCTTTTTTCGTTAATGGCTAAGGTGGCGGATTGAGATAGCCCCCGCACATTCAGGTTGATGTTGACAGGCAAGTGGTTTCGAAGATTTTTTCGCATAATCAATTGTAATAATTTGCAGTAAAATTAGGGATTTACATGTGAATTTACAAAATATAGCAGCCTGGCAGCTAATGTTGTCAACTTCTCGGTTTTCACTGCTCAAAATCAGGAAATAATTGTAATTTAGCCCCTCAAACTGAATATTCACTTTAAATAATATCATTATGAGTAGCATTTTGGATCTGGAACCCAAAGGAATTTGGAAAAACTTTTACAGCCTGACACAAATTCCACGTCCTTCAAAAAAAGAGGAAAAAATCATTGCATTCACAAAAGAATTTTGCGAAAAGCTTGGTCTTGAAACAATTGTAGATGAAGTTGGAAATGTGATTGCCCGCAAACCTGCCACTCCTGGCATGGAAGATCGCAAAGGCATTATCTTACAGGCACATTTGGATATGGTTCCTCAAAAAAATGAGGGGACAGATCATGATTTCGAAAAAGATCCGATTGAAACCTATATCGAAGACGGTTGGGTTAAGGCAAAAGGAACAACCCTGGGCTCCGACAATGGTATTGGAGCAGCCGCAGCCATGACGGTTTTGGAAGCCACCGACCTGGAGCACGGACCTATTGAAGCCCTCTTTACCATTGATGAAGAAACCGGTATGACAGGTGCTAATGAACTGAAACCTGGTATTTTGAAAGGCGATATCTTGCTGAATATGGACTCTGAAGATGAGGGCGAACTGTATATCGGTTGCGCCGGAGGTGTTGATTCCACTGGCGAGTTTAAGTTCAAACTGGAAGCCACTCCTGCAGATCATAAAGCATATCGTATTGTTGTTAAAGGACTTAAAGGTGGTCATTCTGGTCTGGATATTCATCTTGGCCGCGGCAATGCCAACAAAATCATTAACACGCTGATGCTTATGGCAGCAGATAAAGTTGGCTTGCGTGTGTCGCAAGTTGATGGAGGCAGCCTTCGTAATGCCATTCCACGTGAGGCTTTTGCAACAATTGTTGTGCCTGCAAAAAACGCTGAACTTTTCGAGCAGTTTACAGCTGAGTTTGAAGCTATCGCCAAAGATGAGTTTGCCGAAGCAGATGGTGGACTTTCCATCCAGGCAGAAGCCGCTGAATTGCCCGAAAATGTTGTTGATATGAAAACGCAGAATAGTTTGTTTGAGGCTGTTGCCAAATGCCCAAATGGGGTTATTGCCATGTCGAAAGATATGGAAGGCGTTGTAGAAACATCTACCAATCTGGCCACGGTTAAAATGAACGACGGTCAGTTTGTGATCGGTACCTTGCAAAGAAGTTCGGTAGATGCTGACAAAGAAAAGCTGGCTGCCCAAATTCGCGACGTATTTGAAAAAGCAGGCGGAAAGGCTTATTCATCAGGAGATTATCCAGGTTGGAAACCGAATGTGAAATCGCCCATCCTTCATGCTATGAAAGACGTTTATAACAATAAATTCGGCAAGGTGCCGGAGGTAAAGGTGATTCATGCCGGACTGGAATGTGGTATCCTGGGATCAGCTTACCCCAATTGGGACATGATTTCATTTGGCCCTACAATTCGTCATCCGCACTCACCCGATGAGAAGGTAAATATTGACACTGTAAAACTTTTTTGGGAGTATCTGGTTGAAACACTGAAACACGCACCAAAAAAGTAAAAAATAAAGTCTGAGAGATCATTACCGGAAGGAATAGACTTGCTTCCGGTAATTTTTTTCCTTTTTTATTAAAACCACTTGGACAGTCGAAAAAAAGTTTCTACTTTTGCACTCCCAAAATAGTAATTAATAAGCCATCTGGCAAAAGCGGCTGTTGGCGAATCACATACCTGAAAATTCAATTGAGCAATGAAACGTACTTTTCAACCATCGAACAGAAAACGTCGTAATAAACACGGCTTCAGAGAAAGAATGGCCACTGCCAACGGACGCAAGGTGTTAAAAGCCAGAAGAGCTAAGGGCAGAAAAAGACTTACGGTTTCTGACGAAATGTAAACCGTTTAAGGCCGTTTCTTGATTTATTTAAGGTTTAAGCAGAAGGTGACGAAATATTCGCCTTCTGTTTTTTTGTGCCAACTTTTTTGTAGCTCTTTTATCTTTTTTTGGTTTTTATCAACCAGCCATTTCCCCGATTTTCTTTAAAAAAGACTAATTTCGCATCTTTAACAATGTATTGCTTTTACCAGTTATGGAAGGTTTTTTGTTGTTCATCTTTTGGGTTATCCTGATTTTTTACCTTTTCCGCTTGTTTTTTAGGTACGGACTGCCTTGGTTGCTTAGTCGTTATGTTCGTAAAATGCAGGAAAAAATGCAGGGTACGCATCAGGCAAAACAAAAGCCAAAGGAGGGTGAAGTAAAAGTAAAAATGCCCGGGAACGATCAGCCAAGAGTAGATCCCGACATTGGTGAATATGTTGATTTTGAAGAAGTAAAAGACAATAACAAGCCCGAAAATGAAAAATAATCCCGCGAAGACTAAGTTCCTGATTGCCATAATTACAGCTATTTTAAGTTTTTTGGTGATCACGATTGCCTATTTTAATCCTTTACTTGAGGGCAAACGCCTTGAGCAACACGATATCGCCATGTGGAAAGGCATGTCAAAAGAAATTGTGGATTTCAGGGAGGAAACCGGGGAAGAACCACTCTGGACAAACGCTATGTTTGGTGGAATGCCCGCCTGGCAGATTTCGGTGATTTATGGCAACAACCTGATGCGGTATGTAAAAAAAGTTGTTCAGCTTTGGCTGCCTTATCCGGCTAATGCCGTTTTTGTGTATATGCTTGGATTCTTCATCTTGTTGCTTGTAATGCGCGTCAATCCCTGGCTGAGTATGGCCGGAGCGATAGCTTTTGCTTTTTCATCTTATTTTTTCATCATTCTTGGTGCAGGCCACACCTCAAAGGCTTATGCCATTGGGTATATGGCTCCTGTACTTGCCGGAATAGTGCTGGCCTACCAGGGAAAATATCTCTGGGGAGCACTGTTGGCTTCGATAGCACTTGCACTGCAAATAGAAGCCGGACATTTACAAATAACCTATTACCTCTTGCTTATCGTAGTGATTCTGGGAATCATTCAGCTGATTGATGCCATACGTTTCAAAACTTTGCCTAACTTTTTAAAAGCCAGTGGCTTTCTGATCGTTGGAGCCTTGCTGGCAGTTCTTACACACAGCACCAACCTTTACGCTACTTACGACTATGGAAAAGAATCCATGCGTGGAAAGCCGGTACTTACAAAAAATACTGATGATCAAACGCAGGGCCTCGACCGGTCTTATATCACAAACTGGAGTTATGGCATTGGGGAAACCTGGTCGCTGTTAATTCCGAATGCGAAAGGAGGAGCCACAGCGATGTTAGGTCAAAAAAATCCAGCTCTGGATGTCGCCGACCGCGGAATGCGTCAGGCTCTGGCACAGCAAAATGCCTACTGGGGCGATCAGCCCGGAACCAGCGGGCCGGTTTATGCCGGTGCAGTGGTGATGTTTTTGTTTGTACTGGGCTTGTTTTTTGTGAAAGGGAAATACAAATGGATACTGTTGGCGGCTACTATACTTTCAATTTTGCTTGGCTGGGGCAAAAACTTTATGCCTTTCACCGACTTTTTCCTTGACTATATTCCGGGCTATAATAAATTCCGGGCGGTATCAATGACCTTGGTGATCGCTGAATTGACCATTCCTTTATTAGGTTTTCTGGGACTTTATCATATTTATCAAAATCCTGAAGCTCTGCGCAATAAGCAAAAGTATTTTTGGATTTCTTTTGGACTTACCGGCGGGCTGGCCTTTTTATTTTACCTCTTGCCAACTACCTTTTTCAACTTTTTCAGCCAGTTTGAGCTGGAACAGTTTAATCGTATCCGACAGTCGAATCCAGGGGATGCTTCGCAAATAGATTTATTTTTAAGTCAGCTTGAGGCTGTTCGGGTAAGTATCTTTAAGGCTGATGCTATGCGAAGCTTCATTTTTATTTTGCTTGCCACTGCAGTTTTATATTTCTACAGCCTTAAGAAAATCAAGGCATCCTGGCTTATTGCTGCCATTACTCTTCTGATTTTGATCGATATGGTTCCTGTGGCGCAACGGTATCTGAATAATGACAATTTTGTTGCGAAAAGAAAAGTTGACAATCCCTTCCAGCTTACCCAGGCCGATAAAGAAATTCTGCAGGATAATGACCCGAATTTCAGGGTGTTGGATTTGACTAAGAATATTTTTAACGATGCCAGCACCAGCTATTATCATCATGCCATAGGGGGGTATCATGGTGCAAAGTTGCAGCGTTATCAAGATATGATCGATCATTACATACAACAGGAGATCCAGGAGATATCGGCTGCGTTTAATGATAATCCAAATCTGGCCTCAATCAATGAGGTGTTGGCTAAACAGCAGGTTTTGAATATGTTAAATACAAGATATTATATCTATAGCCCGAGTGCTTCTCCCTTGAAAAATGTGTTTGCCTTTGGTGATGCCTGGTTTACAAGTGATCTGCAATGGGTTTCAACATCAAACGAAGAAATCGATGCCCTGGAAACTGTTGATTTGAATGAAATAGCGGTAATTCATGAGGCGTTTCGTGAAAGCCTGAATGGTTTTGAACCAGTTAGTGATTCCACTGCTACAATTTTGTTAAGCAGTTATGCTCCCAATAAATTGAATTATGCGTTTAATTCAAAGCATGAGCAATTGGTCGTTTTTTCTGAAATATGGACATCCAAAGGCTGGAATCTGTATGTTGACGGACAGCAGCATGAGTTGTTACGAACCAATTATATTTTAAGGGCAGCCTTGATTCCGGCAGGAGATCATCAGCTTGAAATGCGCTACGAGCCGCGTATTTGGGCAGTTGGAGAAAAGATAAGTCTGGCCAGTTCGTTATTGCTGATTCTGTTGGCAGTTGGAATCTTCATTAACTTTTTGATTAAGCAGAAAAAGACTGAAACATAAGTCTTTATGAAAAAGGTTTTAATCATCACCTATTATTGGCCGCCCTCTGGTGGAGGAGGGGTTCAACGCTGGCTTAAATTTGTGAAGTATTTACGTCAATTTGGCTGGGAACCAGTCATTTATACTCCTGAAAATCCGGAGTCGCCGCAGCTGGATCAAAGTCTCGTAAATGAAATTCCCGCTGAGTTAGAAGTGCTTAAAACCAAAGTTTGGGAGCCTTACCGTTGGTATAAGACCTTTACCGGACGAAAAATGGACGAACGCATTCAAACGGCATTTCTTTCGGAAAAGAAAAAGCCAGGCCTGACCGAAAAGCTTAGTATTTGGATCAGAGGAAATGTATTTATTCCGGATGCGCGACGTTACTGGATTAAGCCATCCGTAAAGTTTTTAAAAACCTGGCTCCTTCAAAATAAAGTAGATTTAATTGTTTCTACCGGTCCTCCTCACAGTATGCACCTGATAGGCATGCAGCTTAAGAGGCAAACGGGAATTCCGTGGCTGGCTGATTTCAGGGATCCCTGGACCAATATTGATTATTATCAGGATTTGATGTTGGGAAAACGGGCTGACCGCAAGCATCATCAATTGGAGCTTAAGGTGCTGAAAAATGCTGATGCTGTGACGGTTGTGAGCCCGGGAATGAAGAAAGAATTCAATGAGATTTATAACAGAAATTATGCTGTTATTCCAAATGGATTTGATACGTCAGATTTTGAAAAAACTGAGATATTAAATCCGGATTCAGGTTTTAGTCTAGCGCACATTGGAGCACTGGTTAAAACACGTAACCCGCTGAAATTATGGAAGGTATTAAAAGAGTTGTGTGAAGAGGACGCTGGTTTTTCGGATTCATTAAAAATCAAACTAATTGGGAATATCGATGTGTTTGTTAGAGAATCTTTGAAGGAATTTCAGCTTCTCGAAAAAGTTCAAATACAATCCTATATGCCACATAATGAGGTGGTTAAGGAACAAATGCGCGCTCAGGTTTTGTTGTTATTGATCAATCGTACACCCAATGCGCATCTGATACTTACCGGAAAGCTGTTTGAATATATGGGAGCCGGAAGACCGATTTTGGGCATTGGATCACAGCATGGAGATGCATCCAAGATATTATCCAAAACTGGTGCAGGTGTTATGGTGGATTTTGAGGAGGAGAAACTGCTTAAAGAATATATTTGGGATTATTATAAACGATACCGTGAAGGCAATTTAAGTTCAACTTCCGGAAATGTTCAACAGTATTCCAGGTTAGCACTCACACGGGATATGGCAATTCAATTTGATCGGTTGATCAATCGTTAAGGATGTTATTTACGAATTTTCCAATGTCATAATCTGTATTAAATACCTTGTAAAGCTCTGTCATTAGCGGATAGTTGACGCCGGTCAGTTGCCGTTTTTCCAGTTCTTCATAAAATACCTGAACGGCGATTCTGCCTTCCAAAACCACTTTTTCTGAAATATCCTGCGAAAAGAAACCTTTACCGATCAGTAGCCCTAAAGTGCGGTTCCTGCTGAGATCGTTCAATGCAGTAAGCGAAAAATCTCCAAACCCACAATATTTAAAAATCGTTTCCTCTTGTCCGCCAAATGTTTTGATAAGCTGTCTCATCTCATTGATTGCCTTTGAAAGTACCAATGATCTGAGGTTGGGTGAATCGAAATTGGCATCTACAATGCCGATTACAATGGCATAAATATTTTTTAAAATGCTTGCATATTCAACCCCCAAAATATCATTGGAATGATCCAGGTGTATGGTGGTTTCGCCAAATAAATCTGCTAACATTTCATTGATTTTCTTATCACTGGCTGCAATGGTGAAGGCTGTTGGCTGACGATTGATTATTTCACGCGCAAAGGAAGGCCCTTTCATGCAGGCAACCGGATTAGGCATCGTTGCTGCAATGCATTCAGGAATCAGCTGAAAGGCATCGCCAAATCCTTTGGCCAGATTGATTAGTGGCGTATGTGCGGGAATTAAGATTTTGCTTTGTTTCAGATAGGTCAAAATTGCGTTGGATGGAATGGCCAGAAAGATCAGATCTGCCCGCCTCAAAACAGCAGTTTCACTACTGGCTTTTAGATAGGGATGAAGCTGTGTGGCAGGGAAATACCGGAAATTGATGTGATTGTGATTGATATCATGAACGACATCTTTTTCGATTGAAAGCAAACAAACATCCAAATCTTCATCTGCAGCCAGGATGTTACCCAGAGCTGTAGCAATGGCACCGCTGCCGATGAAGACGATATTAGTATTATGTGTGGTTTTTTCCATGATAAGACTTCAATATGCAGAAAAATGCGAATTTAGTTATTTTTTGATGTGTAGCTTTGCGAGCATTCCATTGATGGTTTGATTGAAATCGGCTGAAAAACCGGATAGATAAAGCATGACAGTAAAAAGTACAGTGAAAACCGCACTTTGGGTTATGATTTCCCAGACATACCAGTCAAAAGCCGGTGTGTGCCGGGCAAGATAAAATGAAATCAATCCAATTGCTATCAAAATAAGGTAATTCCAGCTAAATGGCTGCATACCAAACTTGTAATAGACAAAACCCCATGAGAGTAAATTGTAGATAAATCTGGCAATCAGGGAGGCAATTGCAGCACCAACCAGTCCATAAACAGGAATAAAAATCAAGTTTGTGATGATAAGCAAGATTGCAAAAAATATTAAAAACCAAGTAATTACTTTGTAATGGGATGAATTACTTATGATGTATTGCGAAACACTGGTAAACATTTCTATCAGATTGGCCAGACCTATAAAGACAATTACCATCCGGCCCGCTTCAAAATCTTCTTTCAAGATATCAAAAATCTGATCTAAATTTAGCATCAAACCCAGGAACAAGAGCAAGCCAACAGCTGAAAGAATTCGGTTGCTCTTGTCATAAATTTCCATGATTTTGCCTCTGTCATTTGATTTCCAGCCATCGGCAATCACTATCACTGCAATTTTAATTACTGAACGTGAAGGAATTAAAATCAGTGTGCCAAAATAAAAAGTTGTAGCGTAAATTCCGGTGTCGGCCAGACCCAGCATTTTATTGATCATCACAACATCAATATTCAAAATAAGAACACCCGAAAAACTAGTTGCAATTCCATAGAGTGCTACTGACCAAATGTTTCTGGCCATTTCTCTGGTAATAAAACCCCTAAAGTCGCCAAAGACAAAGTTTCCGCTTTTGTGAATCGACCAGATAAGCATCAAGGTTGGAAGGCTGATCGAAATCACATAGAGCATCACCATTTGAGCAAAATCAATCCATGCAAAATAGTAAAGTAAAACTGCGAGCATTATAAATATGCGCTGCCAGACTTCCTTATACAAAGCACCTCTGATGGCATTATAAACAGCCCGATAATAGCTGTCTAAGGCATTAAAAAATGTAGTGAAGAAAATTAGTGGAATAAGGTAATAAATGTATTCAACAAATAAGGCTGATTTGTCGGCGTTTTCGTTTATAAGCCAGGGTTTTATTGCAAAAAACACCATTAGGGCAAGAATAAAACCGGCCAAATTGACCAGCAATGACAGCTTTAGAAAACCATGATGATTTTTGCTTAGGTCCCTGAAATAAGGAAAGTTTCGAAGTGTTACAGCATTAAATCCCAAACCCGAAAACTGAGCAAAAAGTACAGATACCGATACCAACAATCGTAATAACCCAATCTCAGCTTTTGATAAAATCGACGGGAAAAGCAAAGCGGTGGTCACAAATCCTAAAATAACGCCCAGATAGGACAGGATTGTGCCGGTTATACTTTGTGTTTTAATGATTCCCATGGATTATTTTTTTTGTAATAAAACAATTAACCAATAGGGCTTTTTGGGAGAAACAATTGCATTGGTAAGATCAAGAATGCTAGCTAATGGGTGAAATTTATAAGAATATTCAAATTCATATTCGCATGATGGGCAAACGGTCTTTCTTTTGTCTTTTGCAATCCAATAGTATGGAATCCAGGAAGTTGGTGGAGTAAATCGTTTTTTGAGTTTTAGTATAGATGGAGCATAATACCTTACCTTTTTTCCGGTTTTGATGGTTTTTATCAGCTTAAAATCAGGGAAAAGGGCTGCTAGTTTATGTTCATCGAAATTGTTGATATGATTGGGACGATTGTAGTCAAAGTTGCATTTTGGACATCGGATTGAAAGCTTATCCGGATTTTCATCGTTCGGGACCGAAATCAGCAAATACTTTTTTGTTAATCGTCGAATTTCTTCAACTGTTTTTTTTAAGGTTTCTGCCTCCAGATGCTCTAAAAGTTCGCTGGAGAACACCAAATCGAACTGTTTGTCAGGCAAAGGAATTGCGTCTGCACTGGCCTGAATTTTGGTTGTTTTTACAAATTTTAGTGCTTCTTGGCTTCTGTCAACACCAGTGATATCATAGTTTTTAGCTAAAATATTTGTAATTGCCCCATTGCCACAACCAACATCCAGAATACTTTTAACATCATCAGGAATAAGATCAAATATTAGTTGGATTTTATCAGAAATATCTGCTGAAGTGAACGATTTCCAATCAAATTTTTCGTAAACCTTTATGTTGTCCTTTGTCATGCTTTGTAAATATTTTGCAGTTTTTCAGCATCATATTTCCATAAATAATTTTCTACAACAGCCCGATGACCATTCTCTCCCATAGATTTTAGATTTTGCTTTTCGTCCATAAGCGATTTTAAAATTGTAACGACAGCTGCCGTATCCTGCCAGGCATAAATTTTTCCGCTATCATATTGCCTGATGATTCGTTCAATGGGTTTACAATCAGAGGCAATAACCGGCTTTTTTGCATACATATATTGAAAAAGCTTATGCGGAATCGTGTTATCTGTGTGATCGCTTTTTACATGCGGGATCAAACAAACATCCGCCTTCCCCATGAGTTCATTCATTTTGTCGAAAGGCTGCCATCCCATGAAAATCACTTGATTAGCAACATCATTTTGTTGGGATAATGATTTTAACTCCTCAACAAAGGATCCATCACCAAGGATAAACAGTCTTACTTTTTGGGGAAGATGTTTAAGGGCAGGTATGATCGTTTGGAGCCCCCGGTGTCGGTTGATACCGCCTGCATAAAACAGCGTAAAATAAGCTTCGTCAGGCTTAGTGTCGGGGATTCTAAAATGTGCCAGATTGAGGGTGTTCGAAATGACTTCAATTTTGTTTGGTTCAATACCAAGCTGTATCAGTCGTGTCCTGGCTTCGTCAACCACAACAAGGATGTTGTCTGCCTGATGGCACATTTTCATTTCGAACTTTTTCCACTCGTGAGTGTCAGATAAAAACTTCCCTAAAATTCCTTTCACATGATCGGCCTGTTCGAGCAGTGCCGGCCAGTTTTCGTGAAGATCAAGTGTAAATCTGATGCCAAATTTTTGTTTCAGTTCGAGACCAGTTTGGGCTATGGGTAAGTCATGGATATGCACAATATCGAATTGATATTTTTGCTGTAGCCCAAATAAAAATGATCTCCAAAAATTGTAATAAAAAGGGAATTTTAAACAACCAACACTGGTCTTGTGCCGCAGTTTACTGATTTTTTTTCGATGAATATATGCTTTGCCAAACTGGTCGTAATGCGCTAGATTTTTCATGGTAAAACAGGCAATATGAATTTCATGACCAGCTTCGGTCAGCGTTTCAATTTCATTCTCAACCCTTATATCAGGTGGAAATTCGTGATCTAACACCATTAAAATTTTCATGCGCGAAGGTTGAGATAATGACTAATGTGTTGATAAATTCGTTCAGCAGTTTTGCCATCCCAAAGCTCGGGAATTTGTCCTTTTTTATGCTGATTATTTAGAATTTGATTTACTATATTCAAAGCATTGTTAAAGTCGGTTCCTGCTAAATAATTCGTCCCGACCTCAACCGTAACAGGTCTTTCCGTATTGTCTCGAACAGTAACGCAAGGAATTTTTAAAAAGCTTGTTTCTTCCTGAATTCCTCCGCTGTCAGTGATTACAAGCCTGGCTTTTTCGATTAAGGATAAAAATGAAATATAGGATAAGGGTTCGGATAGAATTATCTGATTATTTATCCTGGCCATTAGTTCAAAACTTTCGAGTCGGTTGCGGGTGCGGGGGTGAAGCGGTAGTATCAGTTGGATTCGGCTTGATACCTCATTTATGAAGTTAACCAGTTGATTTAGCTTTTTTTCATCATCAACATTTGAAGGACGGTGAAATGTTGCGATGGCAAAATTTCCATTTTCGAGTTGATATTGCTTTAGTATTTCTGTTGCCTGTATCTGTTCTTTTTGATGTATCAGACTGTCGATCATAATATTGCCTGTAAAAAATACTTTTGAAGAATCTATTCCTTCCTTCTCGAGATTTGTGAGGGCACTTTTTTCAGTAACAAAAAGCAGATCCGAAATTTGATCGGTTAGCAATCTGTTAATTTCCTCGGGCATGGTTCTGTCGAACGAACGCAATCCTGCTTCGATATGTGCAATTGGGTAGCCTAGTTTTGAAGCGGCTAAAGCTGCTGCAAGTGTTGAATTAACATCACCTGGAACTATTACTAAATGTGGATTCTCCTTTAAGAGCACTTGTTCAAAGGCCTTTAAAATGTCAGCGACCTGAGTGGCATGACTGCCTCCTGAAATACCTAAGTTGTAGGCAGGCTGCGTGATTCCTAATTGTTTAAAGAAGTCGTCCGACATATTTTTATCATAATGCTGTCCGGTATGACAAATCAAATGCTGTATTTCAGGGTGTTTTTTAAATTCCCTGTCGAGGGGGGCAATCTTCACAAAATTTGGGCGGGCACCTACAACGGATATAATTTTGAATGTCATTTGATACTTTTATGCAAAAGTAAATAACTTTTAAACTTTATACTGTCATCTTCGGCCAGTGTTGAAGGTATAGTCTTAATTCTCCGTTCAGTTTGTATGTAACTATTTATTAGTTAATAAATTAAGACTACTGAATTTAAAATCTCCTATTCAACATCTTCCAGCTTCAGGTTTTCCTTTTTTGCCTGCAGGATACTGGCATTCAGCTCAAAACCTATTAACAGAATCAGTGCATTGAAGTACAGCCACATCATAAAGATGATCAGCGTTCCGATGGAGCCATACAAGGCATTGTAGCGCGAAAAGTTGGAGATGTAAAAGTTAAAGGCCAGTGTGCCAACGATAAAAAGTGCTGTGGCTAAAATGCTTCCCGGACTGATAAAGCGATAATCCTTGCGCTTGGCAGGTGCGTAATAATACAGCATCGAAAGGCTGAAAAAGGTTAGAAATACAATCACAAACCACCTGGAGATTTGAAGCAGCTGTGCGGTGAAACCTCCATCGATCCAGCCACTTGCAATCAGGCTCTTGATAAGAACGCCTCCCGTAGTGATCAGAGCAATTGCCAAAACAACAAAAAAGGATAGCACAACAAGCAGAAAAATAGCTGAAAGCCGCTGTTGCAGCCAGTTTTTGGTGTCGATACCATGCCAGGTACCATTGAAACCATCCATGATGGCACTGATGCCGTTGGTGCTGAAAATAAAAGTGAGGATAAAACTCAACGAAAGCAGTCCTGTATTTTGACGCATCACAATTTCAGTAATCGTTTCTTCCACTTCATTAAAGGTATTCGGGGGAATGATATCTTCGAAAAGTCCCATGAGTGTTTCCTGGAAGCTTTCGATTGGAATATAAGGGATTAGGGTGAAAATGAATAGTATGAATGGAAAAATGGCCAAAAAAAAGTTAAAGGCAACCGCTGCAGCACGAATGGTTAATGCTCCTTTGAAAATGCCCTTTCCAAAGAAAACCAATACATCGTACAACGGAACTTCATCGAATCCAGGCAGAATAAGCAGACGAAGTATGGCTTCAATGCGTTCTTTCAGCTGACGACTCAGCGATTTCAATTTGGCAATAATCACAGCGATTTGCGACATATTAAGCTTTTATAGCCCTCAGGCTCAGATCGAGGCTTTTGATATGATGAGTCAAGGCTCCTACTGAAATAAAATCAACTCCGGTAGCAGCATAATCGTAAATGGTGGCTTCCGTAATTCCGCCAGAGGCTTCAGTCTCGAAACGGCCATCGATCTGTTCAACAGCTTTTTTTAGGTTTTCAGGAGTGAAGTTGTCGAGCATAATACGTTGAAAACCACCAATACGCATAGCTTCTTCAAGTTCCAGTAAGCTTCGTACTTCAAGTTCAATCGGGAGCCTGAGCTTCTTTTCTCGTAAATATTTTTGGGTTGCTTCAACAGCTTGTGTGATGCCTCCGGCAAAATCGACATGATTATTCTTGATCAGGATCATATCATAAAGCCCAAAACGATGATTGGCTCCACCACCAATAGCAACAGCCATTTTTTCAAAAATTCGCATTCCGGGAGTTGTTTTGCGGGTGTCGAGCAGCACCGTTTGTAATCCTCGAAGCAGTTTTTTATAGGCTGAAGTTTTGGTGGCAATGCCACTCATCCTTTGCATATAATTGAGTGCCAGTCGTTCGGCCGATAGCATCGAAACTACTTTGCCTTTCACCTTAAATACAATATCACCTGGTTTTACGGCTGCACCGTCAGGTATAAGTTGCTCAAAATCCGTTTTGGGATCCACAAGCTCAAATACTTTTTTGGCAACATCAACTCCGGCAATGGTACCTGCCTCTTTTACGAGCAGTTGCATCATTCCAATTGCCTCTGCAGGAATAGTAGCCAGCGAGGTATGATCGCCATTGCCAAGGTCTTCTCTAATAGCAGCTAAAATGTGACTTTTAATAATGTCTTCGTTATCAATCATATAATCTGGCTGATTTCAATGGATTGTATCTGTTTATTACCTGTCTGGATTAAAATATATACCCTGAAAGTAGTGGTTTCATCTTTCAGATTTCCTATTAAATAGGAGGCTTTTGTATCGGTTGTATTTCCTGATTCTAGAAGTTCGAAAACAGGATTTTTGAGTTTTTTAAAAAATGTTTGTAATTGTTTTTCAGCCTGTTGCTTATTGAAAATACCTTTTTGCCCGGGTAAATTCAACGAAACAGCAGAGGCCATGTACGACTTTAATCCTGTAGCATCCTGTTTTTCGATCAAAGGTTTGATTTCGGTGAGCACAAACGTCTTGTCCTGGGCCGTAACAACAAAACAAAACAAATGCAAAAAGCTGAGAATGAGGATTATTTTTTTCATTTTAAGGTAGCTGAAATCAACTTCAAAATTACAGCTTTTTTCTGAACAGTTCTTTTATGTCGGGAATACACCTCAAGCAATGAATGAAGGGAAATATGAAATTCAATTTTGGAGTAGCCAAATTGATAAGGGCCTTTTCAGGGGTAGTATTATTTTGTGCTGTTTTCGGCAAAAAAATTAACTTTGCTTTCTCTCAAACAATCAGATTTATGAGCTCGCGATTTTTATACTGGCTGCTGATATTCAATTTATTGCTTCTGGCTTCCTGTTTGCCGGAAGAAAAATCTGAAACAGAAAAGTTTGAGAAAGAACTGAACACCTTTAATGAATCGATGGAAAGTATTGGGCAAACCATGGATCTGGTTGATGCCATGCAAGCTGAAGTTGATCGCATCGAAAGAAGCCGGGAACTGGGCGAACTAACTGATGAGGAGGCGGATGCTCAACTAAATGAGGTAAAGGAGACTTTTGGCAGGGTGATCGCACGAAGATCAAATATTAATCCCGCTACCACCTTACCTGATTGGGCTTTGGCACTGGGATTATCAGAACCGGTCGGACTTATGCTCGACAAGGATTTCTCGCAGCTTACCTCGATCAACAATCCTGAGGAGGGCTTTAATTCTGTATTGTTGGTATATAATGGCGATTACGAAAAAGCAATGGCCGAAGCAACAAGGATTGCCCGCCAGGCCGATATTCCGTTATCAAAAGATTACAAACAAGCTGTGGAGCTGGCAAAAACATACAGTACAACACCAATAATGGGTGTGGCATATATGAACTTCGATCCTTTTGTGTCGGATGCTGATTTCAATATTTCAATTACGGTTGACGAAACAGGCATGTTGACGATCAGTGCGGTGGACGTTGCCCAGATGCGGAAACAATTTGAAAGAGAAGAACGCGAAACACCTTAAATAATGCAACAACATATTTTGATAGCGGGAGCAGGAAAAGGAATTGGTTTGGAACTTGTGAAACAGATGCTGGTAACTGAAAATAACATCATCTTGGCCGTTTCGCGGGATATCAGTCAACTCAGAATTTTGGCAGAGAAAGTCAATACTGATGCCGGTGCTGTTCGGTTGATACCTCTAGCATCAGACCTGGCAAAACCTGATTTTACTAAAGTTTTGGAAGAAGCTTTGGCAAAGTTTAGTTTTAAGCCTGAGATTGTTGTTTACAATGTAGGTTTGTTAGTGAATAAACCATTTGCAGCCTTAAGCATTTCCGATTTCAATCAGATGTTCGATGCTAACATCAAGGGTGCTTTTAGCTTGTTTCAGTTTATAATCCCACATTTGGCCGAAGGTGCTCATTTGTTGGGAATTAGTAGTATGGGAGCATTTCAGGGGAGTGCAAAATTTCCGGGCTTATCTTTATACAGTGCCTCAAAAGCAGCACTTGCCGTTTTGATGGAATGTTTGGCCGAAGAGTTAAAAGACTATGGAATCAGGTCAAATGCATTGGCCCTGGGTGCGGTGCAAACAGAAATGCTGGCCAAAGCATTTCCTGGATATAAAGCACCGCTTTCAGCTGGTGAAATGGCTTCTTTTATTGCGGATTTTGCGGTTAATGGATCAAAGTTTTTTAATGGCAAAATACTACCGGTTTCGGTATCTACACCTTGATCAGCATTATTTTTGATATTTATTATACTATTGGTTACCTGACAGAAAGTGGAATTATGCTTAACTTTGCATGATTAATGAAATAAATCAGATGTCTGATCAAGCGAATTCCGTATCGCATCCGGGTGTTATCATGCAGATTTCGGGGCATATTGCCGAAGTGATGATACTGGCAAAGTCGGCGTGTAGCTCTTGTCAGGTTAAGGGAGCCTGCAATATGTCGGAAATGGAGGAGAAAAGAGTTTTTATCGAACTTCCACCCGAGCATAATTTCGAAAGCGGACAGCAGGTAAATGTTACGATGAAGCAATCACTTGGAAATTTTGCTGTTTTCCTGGGATATATTCTGCCTTTTCTGGTGTTACTGCTCACCCTGATTGTCAGCATATCAACAGGACTTAGCGAAGGAGCTGCAGGCTTGTTGTCCTTGGGAATCTTAGTTCCTTATTATGTAGTCCTTTATCAACTCAGAAATAAGTTGAGTAAAAAATTTAGTTTTCAGCTTTTTGCCTGAATGTTCATATAAATTGTTAACCTAATAATAGTAGTCATTAATAGTTATAAAGAAATGAAACAGAGTCTTACACTTTTCCTCTTGCTTTTTTTCGGTCTCACTGTTTTTTCGCAGTCAGATGATTATAAGCGCACAGTACACAAACCCGAGAAAGTAGTAAAAGCTACTTATTTTGAAAAAACAATGCCTTTGCGTGATATTGCTCCCATAATTCCGGGTGAGCGCAAACGTGCCTGGAAAAACGATCTTGTTGGGAATGCCACCATCGAAAACCCTCCTTTTGATCTTGAAGTGCCTGAAAATTTGGATGTAGTTGATGCAGTTGTTCATGGCAATGCACAGCGCGATGAAGATTATTGGCCCTTGAGATCGGTAATGGGATTGGGCAATGTGAATGGTGTTTTTCCGCCTGACACTGAAGGCGATGTTGGCCCTGATCACTATTTTTTAATGATTAATTCATCCTTTGCTATATACAGTAAAGAAGGAATAAAACTCTACGGACCGGCTGATAACAGCACACTTTGGGATGGTTTTCCGGGGCCCTGGAGTAGCACCAACGATGGCGACCCAATCGTGGTGTATGATGAAGGTGCAGATCGTTGGTTTGCCAGTCAGTTTGCAGTGCATACCAATGATGGAAGTTTCTGGGAGCTTGTTGCAATCTCCGAAACTGGCGACCCACTGGGAGCCTGGTACCGTTATGCTTTTGAGTTTAACTATTTTAACGATTATCCAAAGTTTGGTGTTTGGCACAATGCTTACCTGGGCACTTTCAATTATTTTAATTCGAGTGCTACCTCTTACGTAGGTGGAGGTGCTGTTGCACTCGAACGTGATGCAATGCTTGCAGGTGATCCGGATGCACGAATGATTGTTTTCCCAATCTCAAACTCAAAATATGGCATACTTCCTGCTGATTATGATGGTACACCACCTCCTTCGGATGAGCCTGCCTGGTTTGCACATATCAACCGTACCGGGAATAAGCAGCTTGAAATTTGGAAGGCAGACATCAACTGGAATAACCCTGGTTCATCAACTTATTCGATGCAAAACAGCCTTGTTGTTGAAGGCTTTAATGCCAGTGTGGGTTCAATTCCTCAGCCGGGAACTACCCAAACACTTGACGCCATTGGCGGACAATTGATGTTCCGTCTCCAATACCGAAATTTTGGAGATTACAGCACTTTGGTTGCTAATCATACGGTAACCGCTAATGCACGTGCTTCTATCCGTTGGTACGAGCTTCGTAAAACCACTACCAACTGGTCAATTTACCAACAAGGAACCTGGCAGCCTGATAATGATTTTCGGTGGATGGGAAGTATTGCTATGAATGCCAACGGAAATATTGCTGTAGGCTACAGTGTTTCCAGCTCAACCACCTATCCCAGCATCCGCTATGCAGGCCGCACTGCTAATGCACCTCTTGGTCAGTTTAATATACCTGAGACTACAATCGTTGAAGGTACAAGTTCGCAGACCAACGTGAATCGCTGGGGCGATTATAGCACGATGTCTATCGACCCGACTGATGATTCAACTTTCTGGTATGCACAGATGTATCGCCTTGGAAGCAACTGGCGTACACAATTTGCATCTTTTAATTTCGCTCCAGGGGTTGCCCCTGAAGTTGATGCAGGTGTAGATCAGGTAATGTGTATTGATCAAACTACCATCGAAACCAAGGCTACTGCTATTGCTGTTCAATCAGTTGAGTGGGAAACAGCTGGTGATGGTATTTTACTTTATACTGATCGCCTGGAAACGCTCTATGCGGCAGGACCCACTGACCGTACCTCGGGTGAAGTTACCCTCACTATCACAGCTACAGGATGGGATGGAAGTATCGTTACCGATGATTTCACCCTTTACATTCACAATCTGCCCGAAGCCATTGCCGGCATCGACACCCTCATTTGTCAGGATGAAGTGATTGAACTTTATGGTGAAGCTGTGTATGCCGATAGCACAATTTGGATCACCAATGGAGATGGTAATTTTAGCGATGCAAATTTGCTGAATGCTGTTTATACTCCCGGCGAAAATGATATTCTCAATGGTACCGTTGAACTGACTTTGCAGGTGTTTGCAAGTGAAGTATGCGAAGGAGAGGATTCTGATGTGCTTGTGCTTACCGTTGATAACTGTACTGGTGTGGATGAGCAGTTGGTTGATGACCGGATTATGATTTCACCAAATCCTACAACCGGCATTTTTACTCTTGAAGTAAATATTGATGCCCGTTCCAACATACAGTGGGAACTGATTGACACACAAGGTAAACTGTTGAAAAAATCAGAGAGAAAAGCCCGTAAATCGAATCAGCGCACCACGATCGATGCTTCAGATTTGGATGCTGGCACCTACTTCCTGAAAGTTATTTTTGATGGACAAACCTATACCAAAAAGGTGTTAATTCAATAATTTGAAGAGATAATCAAATATAGAGTTCTTTAAATATGTTCTAAATTGCTGATTAAGTGGCAATTTAGAAAGTTTCTAAACAGACCCGAAACATAGCTGAAAATCAGTGTGTTTCGGGTTTTTTGTTTATGATGCATTTATTGTATTATTATGTAAATATCTTACTAACAACGATATAGCGTTTATTTGATTAGAGTTGCGATTGCTTGAAAATACAAGCTAATCTGCTAATTTTGCCTTGCTGTTCAACAAGAAAGAGCAAATGGTAGTATTTGACATTTTTAGGAAGATGTTAAACTGCCTGAAAAAGAAGTTTGAAACTTAAAAACTACATATTGTGAATGAAGTTTTGATGTATGCATTGATAACACTTGGGCTTTTGGGGACCATTGCAGCTGTGATACTGTATTTTGTGGCTCAAAAGTTTAAGGTAGTCGAAGACCCAAAAATTGATCTGGTTGATGAAGTTTTGCCAAAAGCAAATTGCGGTGGATGTGGGTTTCCGGGGTGCCGAAGTTTTGCTGAAGCACTTGTTAAGTCGGCCAACGAAAAGCACTCTCTCGAAGGCTTGAACTGTCCGGTAGGAGGGAATGAAGTGATGAAAGAGGCTGCTTCCATTTTAGGACTGGAAGTTGAGGAACAGGAACCTTTAATTGCTGTGATCAGATGCAATGGCAGCAGAGCTAATTCCCCGGCCAAAGTAAATTACGACGGTCCTTCAACCTGTGCTTTTGCACATAATCTTTATGCAGGTGAAGGTGGCTGCCAGTATGGCTGTTTGGGCTTAGGCGATTGTGTGGCTTCCTGCGATTTTGATGCCATCCATATGAATCCTGAAACGGGACTTCCAGTTGTTAACGACAAATGCGTGGCTTGCGGTGCTTGTGTAAAAGCTTGTCCAAGAGGAATTATCGAATTGAGACCCAAAGGAAAGAAAGACCGTAGAATTTTTGTTTCGTGCATCAATCAGGATAAAGGCGGTATCGCCAAAAAGAATTGCGAAGTAGCCTGCATAGGTTGTTCTAAATGCTTTAAGGTATGTCCGTTCGATGCCATCACCATGAACAACAATCTGGCGTATATCGATCCGGTAAAATGTAAATTATGTCGCAAATGTGTTGAGGTTTGTCCTACCAATGCCATCCATGAAATAAACTTCCCGGTGAGGAAGAAGAAAGCCGAGACAGCAGAGGAAGTTGTTGAAACAAAAACAACGATGACAGTTACACACGATACCAAATCGGATCCTCAGAAGGATTCTCAATCATAAATTTGAAGGAAGATGATTGCGTTGAAAACATTTAAAAAAGGCGGTGTACATCCGGAAGAAAACAAGATTTCGGCACATGCACCCATTCAAAAACTGCCTTTCCCAAAACAAGCGATTGTTCCGCTTGGTCAAAATCTGGGAGCACCATCAAAACCACTCGTAAAGCGCGGTGATGAAGTGAAAACAGGTCAGTTGATAGCGAAAGCTGAGGGCTTTATCGCCGCAAATCTGCACTCACCTTTTACCGGAAAGGTACTCAAAGTAGATGATGCGATCGACAGTTCGGGATATCGCCGTCCTGCTATATATATTGACGTTCAGGAAGATGAAAAGTGGGAAGAGGGAATTGATACTTCCGAGGCTGTCGTTCGGGAAATAAAAGCTGATAAACAAACCATTATTGATCAGATCAAGCAATGTGGAATTGTTGGTTTGGGCGGCGCAACATTTCCAACGCATGTAAAGCTGATGATTCCTGATGGAAAGAAGGCTGAATATCTGATAATCAATGGCGTGGAGTGCGAGCCTTACCTTACTTCCGATCATCGGTTGATGCTCGAAAAGGGGGAGGAGATGCTGATTGGTATCAAAATTCTGATGAAGGCTCTTGAGGTGGAAAAAGCCATTGTAGGCATCGAAAATAATAAACCGGATGCCATAAATCACCTGACAGAGCTAGCCAAACAATACGTAGGCATTTCAATTCAGCCGCTGAAAGTTAAATATCCGCAAGGTGGTGAGAAGCAATTGATCAAAGCAACTGTTAACAGAGAAGTTCCTTCCGGAAAATTGCCTATCGAAGTGGGTTGTGTGGTAAGTAATGTGGGGACTGCTGTTGCTGTTTACGAAGCTGTTCAAAAGAATAAACCTTTGATCGAAAGAGTTGTGACAGTTACAGGCAAGGCTGTAAAAAAACCTTCAAATTTCATGGTGCGTGTTGGAACGCCTGTTCAAATGCTTATCGATGCCGCTGAAGGCCTTCCTGAAAATACCGGGAAAATAATCAATGGTGGTCCTATGATGGGTAAAGCTATTACTAGTTTGGAAGTTCCAATTGTAAAAGGTTCATCGGGGATTTTGCTGATGAAAAATGAAGAAAGCAAACGTGGAATTCCGCAAACTTGTATCCGTTGTTCAAAATGTACGGTAGCTTGTCCGATGGGTCTTGAGCCTTTTCTTTTGGCAAAAATGGCCAAATTAAGCCTTTATGAGCGTGCTGAAAGTGAGAAAATCATGGATTGTATTGAGTGTGGATCTTGCCAGTTTACCTGTCCTTCTAATCTTCCATTGCTTGATTTCCTGAGGCTTGGCAAAAACAAAGTGGGGCAGCTTATTCGTTCGCGCAAATAATTAAACCGAAAACAATGAGTCAATTTACCATATCAGGTTCTCCGCATGTTCACGGAGAAGAAAGCGTTAAAAAGATTATGTACACTGTGGTGCTGGCATTGGTTCCGGCTATCCTGGTGTCAACCTATTTCTTTGGAATTGATGCAGTTCGTGTATTGCTGATTGCTGTAATTTCCTGTTTGTTCTTTGAATGGGTTATACAGAAATACCTCATCAAAGGGCCAGTTACTATTACCGATGGATCTGCTGTTGTGGCTGGATTATTATTGGCATTTAATGTGCCGGCCAACCTGCCCTGGTGGATTTTAGTTATTGGAGCTTTAGTCACTATTGGAATTGGAAAAATGTCCTTTGGTGGCTTGGGAAAAAACCCTTTCAATCCTGCCTTGGTAGGTCGTGTATTTATGCTGATTTCCTTTCCTGTTCAGATGACCAGCTGGCCAGTGCCAAAACCGCTTTTCGCAGCAGGATTAACAGATGCAATTACCGGCCCAACAGCTTTGGGTTTATTGAAAGAAGGCCTTGATGCCGGAAAATCTGTTGAACAGATTTTAGCTGATCCTTCCATGCCGGCATACTTGGATCGCCTTACCGGAAATATGAGTGGCTCCCTGGGCGAAATGTCTGCAATTGCCCTCATCATCGGAGGATTGTTTATGGTTTGGCGTAAAGTTATCGACTGGCAGGTGCCTTTTTCTATCATCCTGACAGTTTTTGTTTTTGCCGGGATATTCCATCTGATTGATCCAACGTTTTATATTGATCCAACTTTCCATCTTTTCACCGGTGGTTTGATGTTGGGAGCAATTTATATGGCTACTGATATGGTAAGTTCGCCAATGAATATCAGCGGGAAATGGGTTTACGGAATTGGCATCGGCTTGATTACGATCATTATCCGCATGTGGGGTGCCTATCCTGAAGGTATTTCCTTTGCGATTCTGATCATGAATGCCTTTGTGCCTTTGATCAACAACAGCTTTAAACCCAAACGTTTTGGGCTGGTTGCCAACAAAAAATAATTAAAAGAACATCATAAGATAGCAGTTATGGCTGGAAAGAAAGAATCTTCGTTTTTCAATATGGTGAGCACGCTGTTGTTAATCACAGCAGTGGCAGCTTTTTCCCTTGGGATGGTGTTCAACCTTACCAAAGAGCCAATTGCACTGGCCAAGAAAGCCAAGCAGGA
>JAQVGO010000004.1:0-33091 GCA_028696715.1 Bacteroidales bacterium | reverse complement strand
TTGGGTTTGTTTATCCCCTTGATTGTTGTAAACTGTATTGTGCTTGGCAGAGCCGAAGCTTTTGCCTCGAAAAATGGAATTGGTGCATCAGTGATTGACGGGCTTGGAATGGGCTTGGGATTTGCATTTGCGCTTACAATTCTTGGTGGTGTGAGAGAGTTGCTCGGAAGTGGAGCAATCTTCAATATCAAATTAATCCCCGGAGATTTAATGCTGGTTTTTGTATTGGCTCCTGGTGCTTTCATCGCTTTGGGATACCTCATTGCATTGTCCAACAAACTGAATAAGTCGAAATAATAAACTGATAAGCCATGGAATATATCATTATCATCATATCAGCCATTTTTGTCAACAATATTGTGTTGGCGCAGTTTCTTGGTATTTGTCCGTTTGTTGGGGTTTCCAATAAACTTTCCACTTCAATCGGCATGGGCGGCGCAGTGCTTTTTGTAATGACGCTCGCCACCATTGTTACCTGGTTGATACAAACTTATGTGCTTACCCCGCTGGGAATTCAGTTCCTCCAAACCATAGCCTTTATCCTTGTAATTGCTTCTTTGGTGCAAATGGTTGAAATCATTTTAAAGAAGGTAAGTCCGGCACTTTATGGTGCACTGGGTGTATTTTTACCACTGATCACCACCAATTGCGCTGTGCTTGGTGTGGCCATTCTTACCATTCAAAAAGATTTTAACTTATTGGAAGGTGTTGTTTATGCCATCTCAAATGCAGCTGGTTTTGCATTGGCAATGGTTATTTTTGCCGGTATCCGCGAGCATCTGGATTTGATGGAAGTGCCAAGTGGTATGCGTGGTGTGCCAATAGCCCTCGTAACAGCCGGTATTTTGGCTTTGGCATTTATGGGATTTACGGGAATTGTTTAAATCAAATTTTGATTGACGATCGCGTCACTTATCAGGGAGCATCAACTGGCAGAAAGCCGGTTCGTGCTTCTTTTATTTTAGTCTTTTTGGGTCGCGGCAATTTTGCTACTTTTGTGTTTTCAATTCAAATGAAAATTACGCATGGCCAGACCAGCAAATAAGTTAAAAACCAATACCTTTAAAGAAAAGGAAAAATCTAATCAAACAGCTAATAAGAAATCTGCTGCTACAGTCGGTTCAAAAAAGGGAACCAAGCCAGGTCGTCATTTTCCTTTCAAAAAGCTGATTGGTATTTTTCTTGTTTTTGTAGCAATTTATCTGGCTCTGGCTTTCACTTCTTTTTTTGTCAATTGGTTCAATCAGGTAACAGATGATGTTATTGCAGATATGCCAATCAGCCGGCTGCTTACCGATATTGAATTGAATATTAGTAACTGGACCGGAAATCTGGGAGCATTTTTTGCGCAGTTCTTTGTGAAAGAGGTATTTGGTCTTGGAGCTTATTTCCTGGTGTTTTTATTGTTAATTTTAGGAATTCACCTGGGTACCGGCCTTAATCTGATCAAAGGCTGGACGCTATGGAAATATGGTTTCCTGAGTTTGCTATGGCTTCCGTTGTTGCTTGCTTTCATCTTCAGGTCTGATCCGCTGAATGTTTTGGGTGGTGTTTTAGGGCATTACCTTCATATCTATCTAAAAGGAATAATCGGAACAGCTGGAATTATCATCACGCTCATCTTCACTTTCGCTACCTATGTTATTCTTGAGTTTAACCTAACTTTCAACAGAAACCGAAATGCAGGAAACAGCAATCAAAAGCAAACTAAAAATACTAAGCCTTCGCCTGATTTAGTTGGCGACAAATATAACACCATTGAGTATGCTGTTGATGATGAGGAAGATTCGGGTTTTGAAAAACCTGAAATTGGAACGGGTAACAATTTAAAAAACGATGATTCGGAAGAGCATGGTTCAGTAAGTCTGGAAGTTGATTTGCCACTTGACGACAAAGCAAAACAAACCGAAGCAGAGGAAGAAGAAATAGAATTCAGCATCGAACCTGTTAAACAGGAAGAAACGCGAACCAAAGGTACAATTGACCGTCAGGGTTTGGATACTCAGTTTGATCCAACACTTGATTTGCCCGACTATCAGTTTCCACACCTGGATCTGTTAACCGACTATGGTGAGGGAGGTATTAGTGTAGAGCGCAGTGAACTTGAGGCTAACAAGGTTCGCATCGTCGAAACACTTGCCAATTATAGTATTGGTATCGAGAAGATTAAAGCCACCATCGGACCAACGGTGACCTTGTATGAAATCATACCGGCTGCCGGAGTTCGTATTGCACGCATCAAAGGCCTCGAAGACGATATCGCGCTTAGTTTGTCTGCCATTGGAATTCGAATCATTGCTCCCATACCGGGCAAAGGAACTGTTGGTATTGAGGTTCCTAACCAAAAGCCTGAGATCGTATCGATGAGAACGATAATTGGTTCAGAGAAATTTTCTGACAACAAATTTGAATTACCGTTTGGTCTTGGAAAAACAATTGCTAACGAGAGTTTTGTGGCAGATCTTGCCAAAATGCCGCATATCCTGATGGCAGGAGCTACCGGCCAGGGAAAATCGGTTGGCCTGAATGCCATCATCGCCTCTTTGCTATATTGTAAGCATCCTGCCGAGCTAAAATTTGTGATGGTTGACCCCAAAAAGGTGGAGCTTAGTTTGTTTAGTCGTATTGAAAGGCATTATCTGGCCAAATTGCCTGATTCAGAGGAAGCTATTATCACAGATACCAGAAAAGTAGTGCGTACGCTCAATTCGCTTAGCATCGAAATGGATAACCGCTATGAATTGCTTAAAGATGCTCAGGTAAGAAATATTAAAGAATACAACGTTAAATTCAAATCAAGAAAACTGAACCCCATGCACGGGCATCGGTTTTTACCTTATATCGTGTTGGTGGTGGATGAATTTGCCGATTTGATCATGACAGCCGGAAAAGAGATCGAAAGCCCGATTACCCGCCTGGCACAGCTTGCCCGGGCAGTTGGGATTCATTTGATTATTGCCACACAAAGGCCTTCTGTCAATATCATCACCGGAACGATCAAAGCCAATTTCCCGGCACGTATAGCATTTAGAGTGATTTCAGGAACAGATTCCAGAACAATTCTTGATACCAAAGGTGCTGATCAGCTTATTGGTCGCGGCGATATGCTGCTTTCCACAGGAAGTGATCTGGTGCGGCTTCAATGTGCTTTTATTGATACACCGGAGGTGGAGCGACTAACAGAATTTATTGGCTCGCAGCGGGGCTATCCTGATGCCTATCACCTGCCCGAATTTGCCGAAGAACAGGATGAAGCTGGTGATGTTTTTGATGCCACCGAACGTGATGAATTGTTTGAGGATGCAGCCCGGATAATTGTACAAACGCAGCAGGGCTCAACCTCGCTCTTGCAGCGCAAACTCAAACTTGGCTACAACCGTGCCGGACGAATTATCGACCAGTTGGAGGCTGCCGGAATAGTTGGCCCCTTTGAGGGAAGCAAGGCCCGCGAAGTGAAAGTGGCCAACGAAATGGCTTTGGAACAGTTTTTGAAGGATTTGGATATGCCTAATATAGAATAGAATGAAAAAGATGTTGAAAAGATTGATATTGATAGCGATAGCAGGAATTGCTTTGCAGTTGAGTGCCCAGGATACCGCCGAGGAACTTTTAAAAAAAGTAATTGACCAAACAAAAGCCTATCCGGCAATGAAGGTTGATTTTGATTACAGAATGGTTAATCAGGAAGCAGGAATTGACGAAATGAAATCAGGAGAGGTCTATATTCAGGGAGATGCCTATAAACTTGTTATGGCCGGCCAGACTGTTATCTCAAATGGCAGCACCATCTGGACAGTACTCGGAGATTCTGAAGAAGTAATGGTTAGCGATGCCCAGGAAGGTGAAGAAAATATCACACCAAGCCGTTTATTGACCTCTTACTATGATGATCATAAGATCAGTTATTACCAGGCTGGCAGAAGAAGCCAAAATCCCGAAATTAGAACTATCGAGCTAAAGCCCGAGAGCGGGAAAAAGTTCTCAAGAATTCATATCGACATCGAAGAGGAAGGCCTTCGTATCAAGCAGTTCACTATTTTCGACAGCGGCGGAAATGAGTTTATGTATGTGATTAAAAAGCTGGATGAGAAATTTTTGCCTGAGGATGGGTTTTTTGAATATGATGAATCTGATTACCCTGATTTTGAAGTGATCGACATGCGATAGGTATGCAAAGATTGTTCATCGCATTTCTTTTTATCATTTTTTCCTCTGCCGCATTTGCTCAGGTAAACACAGAGCGTTACCGTAAGGAGTATGACGAGCCCGGCTTTGGCATGAGAAATACCACCAGTATTGATTTTTCATCCGGAAATACCAACGAGTTTGAGGTTGGTGAGCAGCTGCGTCTTGATTGGAACAACCCCATCCAGGATTATTATGCAGTGATCGAATATGATTTCAAACGAGCTAATAAGGAGAAAACCAAGAATAAAGGATTTATTCACCTGCGCTCCATCAGGCAGTTAAATAAGGATAAGATTATGGCAGAAGCCTTCACGCAACTCGAGTTTGATCAGTTTCTACAGTTGCAATCCAGGTTTTTGTTGGGAATGGGTGTGCGATCAGATTTGGTGCAACTCTTTTCTGATTCAAGCCTAAACAAACCTTTAAAGCTATTTGTAGGGCTTGGCGTAATGCATGAAGGTGAGCACTATACTACTGATCCTCATGTGATTGTTAGTCATTACAGATCAACAAATTATATTTCGCTGGCAATGAGCTTGTCTGAGCAGGCGCAGTTAGGTTTTGTTACGTATTACCAACCAGCTTTGGAAGACTTTAAGGATTTCAGGTTTTCAGCAGATATGAATCTTACAGTTGATGTGTTAAAGAATTTAGCTCTCAGCCTAAAAATACGTTACCTGCATCGCAGTGTTGCGATTGGCGAATCCGTTAACGATGACCAGGAAATTAAGACGGGTTTGATATTTAAACTTCCTTAAAACTTCGGATGCTGTTGATAAATAGCATCAACCAGCCGCTTATCATCAAAAGACCTCCAATGGGTGTTACAGGACCTAAATAGGAAAAATTAATACCTGTCAAATCAGAAGTCGATAACAAGTAAATAGAAAAGGAAAAAAGCAGGCTGCCAAAAGTAAACAGGTAATAAGAGGCAACACATAATTTGCCTTTAAATCTTTTGGGCAGAGCGGCCAGATACAATATCGCCAAAGCATGAAAAAGTTGGTATCTGACGCCGGTTTCAAAACTTTGTAAGCTTGTAATACTCATATTTTCCCTTAGCCAATGCGCTCCCAGGGCTCCAAAAATTACTGCAATTCCAGCTAATAAACTCCCTGTCCATACAAATGTTCTTTCCATGATCTTAATTTGATTATTTGCACACTGACGCTTTGGCTTCAATCCCCGAAAAGCCTTACTTTTGCGGATCAAAGATACTTCTTTAATTTTTTCTTAAAGTAAAATTTCAAAGTCTTATGAAAACGTCCGTCGAAATAAGTTATTATCCTTTGCTGGTCGAATATATCCCACCGATAAAAGATTTTATTCGCCGTTTGAATGAGGTTTCAGGGCTGGTTGTAAAAACAAATGGGATGAGCACCCAGGTTTTTGGAGAATACGACCTTGTTATGCAAACACTTACAACTGAGATTAAGAAATCTTTTGAATTGCCTCACAGTGTTTTTATTCTTAAAATTATCAATGCCGATTTGAATCATATTGATGGAAGCCGCTAGTTTTTTTGAGCTTTTCCTGGAGAATCTCCTTCAAACTACCTGGCTCGAAGCTGTGGCTGTCATTTTTGGGCTTTTGAGTGTTTGGTACAGCAAAAAAGTGAACATACTGGTTTTCCCAACGGGTATTGTCAGTGTGTTGATTTATATGTACATCACTTTTTTTGCAGGGCTCTATGCGGATATGTTTATCAACCTGGTGTATTTTGTGATGAGCGTTTATGGCTGGTATTATTGGACGCATCCGAAATCCGGAAAATCAGAACGACCCGTTACATTTGCCAGCCGTGCCCAAAATCTGGCAGGGCTGTTGGCCACAGTGCTTGCATTTATTTTGATGCGTTTTGTTCTAATTCATTACACCGATAGCAATGTGCCAACAATTGATGCCCTGACCACTGCGATTTTTATTGTTGGCATGTGGCTGATGGCCGTTAAAAAGGTTGAAAACTGGCTTTATTGGATCGTTGGCGACCTGATCTCTATCCCGCTATATTTCTATAAAGGATTGGTATTCACCAGCTTTCAGTTTTTTGTTTTTCTGATTATTGCAGTGGCAGGATATCTGGCCTGGAAAAAACAAGCAAGCAATGTCAGTTAAAATTGCTATCACAGGACCCGAATCAACCGGAAAATCCTGGCTGGCCGAAAAGCTTGCCGATCACTACCAAACACAATGGGTTCCGGAATATGCCCGTGAATACCTGCATGAGAAGCCGGATTATAATGTAGCAGATGTTGTGAATATCGCCAAGGGGCAGCTGCAACTTCAACAGCGATTATTGGAAGCTAATCCAACTATTCTGTTTACTGATACAGAGATGTTGGTTTGCAAAATCTGGCTTGAGTTTGTTTTCGGGCTGCAGGACGATTTCATCGAGAATGCCCTTAAAAATCAGCATTACGATTTGTACTTATTGTGCGATATTGATCTGGAATGGGAACCTGATCCATTACGTGAACATCCCGAGCAAAGAAAGATTTTGTTTGAGCTTTACAAAAGCTATCTCGAAAAAATGCAGTTTCCTTATCGGATCGTGTCAGGAAAAGGCAGGCAAAGATTGGAAAAGGCTGTTACCTTTGTGGATCAATTGATGAAATCGTGATAAGCTCAAAGAAGCATATTTTGTTTTTGGCCCGTTGGTATCCGCATCGGTACGACCCGATGTTTGGCTTGTTTATCCAGCGTCATGCAGAGGCAGCTGCACTTTTTAATAAGCTAACTGTCGTTTATACACAGGAGGATCCAAAGGCCGAAAGATGTTTTGAAATCTGCCGGACAAGCAATGGAAACTTTAGAGAGATCATTGTTTATTACAAGAAAAGCAATGGAATTCCTTTGCTTTCCAAACTGATCAACCAATGGCGATTTTTCAGAGCAAATCTCACGGCAGTGATGCTTGCCGAAAAAGAACAGAAATTCGATCTGATTCATGTGCATATCCTTACACGCCTGGGATTATTGGGATGGTTTTTGGCTTTTCGTCGCAGGATTCCTTATCTCATTACTGAACATTGGTCTAGGTATTTGCCTGTAAATAAGGGATTCAATGGGTTTTTCAGGAAATGGGTAAGTCGGTTTGTTGTTAAACGTGCTGCAATGGTTACTACGGTCACCAACGATTTGATGCTCGCCATGCAAAGCTATCAACTGAAAAACCAGCATTATACCGTATTGCCAAATGTTGTTGATATGGAGCTTTTTCAACCCTTGGCCAAACCGCAACACACAACCGTCAATTTTGTGCACATCAGCTGTTTTGAGGATAAATCGAAAAATATTAGTGGTTTGCTGCGTGCCATTGGCAAGTTATCAGATGCTGAACTTGATTTCAGCTTTACTCTGATTGGTGACGGGATGGATTTCGATTGGCTGAAGGCTTATGCCAATGAATTGAAAATCAGCGAAAAGATTAATTTTACAGGTCTTTTGCAGGGGATTGATCTGGCTAAAAAGTTAGCACAATCAGATGTGTTAGTGCTTTTTAGTAATTATGAAAATATGCCTGTCGTTATTCTGGAAGCCCTGGCATGTGGCATTCCGGTTGTGGCAACACGGGTAGGGGGGATACCGGAAATGATTGATAAGTCGAACGGTATGCTTGTTGATGCCGGTGATGAGTCAGGATTAGCAGATGCTTTGATCAGCATATCAAAAAATTATCAAAATTACGATGCGGCAGCTTTGCGTGGAATGGTTGCAGCTCAATACAGTATGAAAGCCGTTGGCCAGCTGCTTGACAAATGGTATGACGAAATCTTACTAAGGTTCTCTGAACGTTAGCATGGGAATCCCAAGCTCGAAAAAGGCATCCTTGCCAATTTTATCTTTAAAGATATAATCCAACAAACCCCGCCGGTTGGCAATAAAAGAAGCCAGACTAATTTGATGTTGTTCGCAAAACAGTGCAATCGCATCTTTTGGCATGGTTGATTTGATCAGATGAAACCTGATCATCTGTCGTGCTTTCTCATGTTTAAAGGCCAACCTGAGCTCTTCCATGAGCAGATCGGGCTTTTCGTCATCATCATCTGTAATCAGATGCACAACATGAATTACAGGCTTGTATTGTTCAAGTAAATTAAATATCCGGTTGATGGTACTTACTTCGAACCGGCCAAAATTAGTAGCATAAAGCACTTCATTGCTTTTCGTCCATTGATAGCCTTCCGGAACGGAAAGCAAAGGCACATGCACTTTCGTCATGATGCTTTTGGCCATGCTGCCTTCCAGAAATCGTTTTTTGCCTTTGCCGCGGGTACCCATCAATACGAGATCGGGTTTTTGATCTTCGGTAAGGTTCACCAGTTCAATCTCGGGATCGCCCCCTTTTAAAACTGCCGAAACCCGGATATTGGTCAATCCGGCTTCTGAAATTTTATGCTCCAGATTTTCCTGCTTTTCCTGCATAAACTTTGAAGCCTGCTCTTCCATTTCAGCCAGTAATTCTCGGTTGAAAAAAGTATCGGAATCGAGGCCGCCCGGAAAACTGCTGTCGCCCATCAGAATTTGATCCATATAGGCATGAAAAAGGATGATTTCTCCACCTGGCTCCTTTAAAAGGTCAAGTGCATACGGAAAGAGCATCTCATTCTCTTCGCTAAAATCGGTGGAAAGTATAATTTTCATTTTGGTTTAAATTAATCTGTTTGATCATGTTGTTTATGTTGACGTAAAGATACAAAAAATCAAACCGTTCGGGGATTTTTTTGACCCAAAATTGACTAAAAACCAAACCAAATCCCCAAAATTCCGGCGATAGCTCCAACGGCTATGTTGATGACTTTAGCTGCCAGAAAACCTTTGCCCGATTCAGCCAACAAAGGCAACGATCCATGACCGTCCTGAACAATGGAACTGGCCAAAAGAATGCTTAAAGGCAGGGCTCCCTGTGCAAAAAGTATGACAAAAACATAATGGGGTCCCGATTCGGGTATTACACCAATTAGTAAGGCAATCAATAGCACAAGATACAGATTTGAAGAAATCCAGTCTTGGAGGTTAATGTACTGATTCACAAAATAAATGCCTACTATCACACCAAAAGTCCAAAGGAAAATTTTAATGAAGTGTTTTTTGATGATGTGCTGCCACAAATGTTCCTGCAAAAAATGATCTTTGGCTGTTAAAACAATAAATAGAATGGCACTTAGCAAAAGTATCATCGAAATCCTGATCCAGTCTGCTTCACCACCGTGATCATGGCTGTGATCGTGTGCATGATCGTGGGTGTGTAGGGCACTTTCAGTAGCCCCCATCAGGGTGTTTAGGTGATGACTTCCATCCACAAAGCCAGATAATAGACTGACCAGGATAGCTAATACACCGGCGATAAGCAAGGCTCTGGTGAAGCTGATCTGACGCAGGTTTTCGATGATCAAAGCCGGATGATAGCGGTTGCAGGATTCATTCTGATGATGCAGCGGGAGCATGGCCTCCTTCCTAAGTCCGATAAATTTATTCTTCACAAAAATATGGGTTAATACCCCGGCTATCAACGCAATGGCAAATAAGATTACAGTGAGTTTTAGGGCTGTGGCAGGAATGGTCGAAAACATTAAGAAGGCCTCATCACCGGATGTGGCGATTAGCGTTGCTACCAGTGCAGGAAACATCACCACGCGATGTACATACAATGAAACCATGGTGTATGATCCAAGACAACCCGGGATAATTCCCATCATTGCGCCTAAAACAATTTGTGTGAATGGTGATTTTTCGAGTTTCTGTGACCACATCCCGCGAGTTTGAACATTAATGTATTCAATCACCATCATCATACCCATCACAAAAGTGGTGATGATCAAAGTTTGTTGTAGAATCAGCGTTATCATTTAGGATGGTCTTTGTCGGGACAATTTTCGAACAAAGATGATAAATTTCACAATGCTTAAAAGCATTTTACAGGATTTAACTTGCAAAATTTTTGTGTACCTAATTTATATCTGATCTAAATAGAGAAAACTGTGTTTAAGAATATGGTAATAAATGTTCGGCCAAAAAGAATTAGTTGTAATTTTGGTATTTAATTACTTATTTAATAATGTCGAAAATTGTAACGCTAACCGAAGCAGCCTCAATAGCTTTGCATGGGATGATTATTGTTGCCAAAGCTGAGAAAATGGCTAATGTAATTCATATAGCAGAGCTCACAGGAAGTTCGAAACATCATGTTGCCAAGATTTTTCAACGCTTGGTGAAAGATAATTTTCTGGAATCGCACCGAGGGCCAACAGGTGGTTTTACCTTGAAAAAAAGTCCTAAGGACATTAGCTTGCTTGAAATATATGAGTCGATCGAAGGTAAGATAGAAGTAACAACTTGCCCGCTCGACAAACATATTTGCCCTTTTGATAAGTGTATTATGGATAATGTGACCCGAAAAATGACTGTTGATTTCCGCGATCACCTCAAATCTCATACACTCCAGGATTACCTTTAACTTTTCTATTTAACTCATATTCAACCCTTGATGTTTAGTTTATGAAGAAATAGGTAAATAAATACTGAATTTCTTGTTTAATTCAGAAATTGTTTGGATTTTTGTCTTGTGAAAATAATAACAATAACATGCGTAAAAACTTAGGATTTTCGTCTTTTTATAGGAAGAATACTGGTTTATTGTTTTCTGATTATCAAATAAATTTGAATTTTGTAAGCAATGCTTTGGTGATATAATCAACAAAGTAGCGATAAAAATTATCATAATAAATTAATTTATACCTTGTTAACTCAAAACTGAAGAAATTATGGAAATGTTTTGTTTTCAATGCCAGGAGGCAGCAAAAGGAATTGGATGTGAAAAAGTAGGTGTTTGTGGAAAATCTCCAGAGGTGGCAATCATGCAGGATATGCTTGTTTTTGCTGCAAAAGGAGTTTCTGTTTATGCAGAAAAACTTGTTGCTTTGGGACAAAAGAGTAAAGCGTCAGAAGTGTTTGTTTGGGATGCGCTTTTTACGACTATCACCAATGCCAACTTTGATTACGAAGCCATCAAGGCTAAAGTATTGAACGGCTTCGAGCTACGCAATCAGTTGCAAAAAAAACTAAAAGATCAGGGTGTTGATCTGTCTGATATCAAGCAGGAAAGTGCCTTGTGGATTCCGCAGAATGATGCTGAAATCGATCAGAAGGCACTCACAGTAGGTGTTTTGGCCACCGAAAATGAAGATGTACGCTCTTTGCGCGAATTGGTAATCTACGGACTTAAAGGTATGGCTGCCTATGGGATGCATGCGCTTCACCTGGGTTTTGTGGATGACGACATTATTAACTTTACTTATAAAGCACTGGTTGCTGTGCAGGATGATACCCTGTCTGCTGATGAGCTCACAAAACTGGTATTGGAAACTGGCAGCTACGGCGTAAAGGTAATGGCATTGCTTGACAAAGCACATAACGAAACTTATGGAAGTCCGGAAATGACAAAAGTGAAACTTGGCGTTGGCACTCGTCCGGGGATTTTAATTTCTGGTCACGACCTGAAAGACCTTGAGCAATTACTCGAACAATCCAGGGATAGTGGCATTGATATTTATACGCATAGCGAAATGCTGCCTGCACATTATTATCCTAAGTTAAAGAAATACAAGCATTTGTATGGTAATTATGGTAATGCCTGGTGGAAACAAAAGGAAGAGTTTGAAACCTTTAACGGCCCAATTTTGTTTACTACAAACTGTATTGTGCCACCAAGTAAGTCAGCTTCTTATGCTGATCGCGTTTATACAACTGGTTCTTCAGGCTTTACTGGCTTTCCACATATCGAAGCTGATCCTGAAACAGGCAAAAAGGATTTTACCACAATCATCGAACATGCCAAAAGATGTAAAACTCCAATAGCCATCGAAGAAGGTGAAATTATTGGTGGTTTTGCACACAATCAGGTGATTCAACTGGCAGATAAAGTGGTTGGTGCCGTAAAATCCGGTGCGATCAAAAAGTTCTTTGTCATGGGCGGATGCGATGGCCGGATGAACAGCCGTAAATATTATACCGATTTTGCTGAAGCACTGCCAAAGGATACTGTTATCCTCACAGCCGGATGTGCCAAATACAGGTATAACAAACTACCATTGGGAGATATTGGAGGAATTCCGAGGGTTTTGGATGCTGGTCAATGTAACGATTCGTATTCTTTGGCCATTATCGCACTCAAACTGAAAGAAGTTTTTGAATTGGAAGATATCAACGATTTGCCCATTGCTTACAACATTGCCTGGTACGAGCAAAAAGCTGTGATCGTTTTGTTGGCATTGCTTTCTCTTGGTGTGAAAAACATTCATCTGGGACCCAGCTTGCCTGCCTTTTTATCACCAAATGTGGCCAATGTGTTAGTGCAGAATTTTGGAATAAGTCCGATTGCCACAGTAGAAGAAGATATGATGCATTTTATGGCATAATTGCTATTCATAAATCACAGGGCACTTGTCATACTGGCAAGTGCTCTTTTAAATACCTTATATTATGGAATTATCAGAAAAATTTAGTTTTCAAGGCGAGATTGATGTAGCAGCCGGGGCTGTTGTTAGCAAACAGATTATCAAAAACGAAAAGGGAAATGTTACTTTGTTTGCCTTTGACAAGGGCGAAGGTTTATCAGAACATACAGCTCCGTTTGATGCCCTGGTTATGATTATTGAAGGCGAAGCCGAGATTATCATTGGAGGCACAAGTCATCAGCTAAAGGCGAATGAAAACATCATTATGCCCGCCAATGTGCCACATGCACTTAAAGCAGTTCAGGCATTCAAAATGGTATTAGTAATGATTAAAGCCTGATATTCTTTAATTTGATAGACTTTCTGCTTATAATCAGCTAATTTTGTTTGCAAATCGAAATCGTAATGAAAAATGCATCTAAAAAGTTTGCCTTAGCCCTAAGTGGTGGTGGTGCAAGAGGGATATTTCATGCCGGCTTTTTGCAGGCTTTGGATGAATCAGGACTGAAACCTGCTGCAATTTCAGGAGCCAGTATGGGTGCCATTGTTGGGGCATTTTATGCTGCTGGCGTGAGTCCAAGCAAAATGCTAAAGGCCATTAAAACACCGGACATCATGCACATTCACAGCTGGATAGGTTTTAAAGGTGGCTTGGGCTCGATGAAAGTGCTTCGTGAGCAACTGAATAAGTTTATTCGACACGAAAGTTTTGATGCATTAAAAATTCCGCTTACGATTTCTGTAAGTAATCTGAATACGGGAAAAAATGAATTGCTTAATTCTGGAAATCTGATTGATGCCGTGGTAGCTTCAGCCTCAATCCCAATTGTGTTTATGCCCGTAAAAATTGACTCAAATTATTACCTTGATGGTGGACTTACAGTCAATCTGCCAGCCTCTTGTTTGAAGGCCGAAAATACTGTTGTGGTTGGATTGGACTGTAATTATTTCAAAGAGGTTGATACAAATTTCACTTCCTTTATGCCTGTTGTGGAACGCTGTTTGCATATTGCCGTACACAACACCTTGCGTGATCAATTGGACAGCTGTGATATATATGTTAGTTCTCCCGAAATGGAAGATTTTGGCACTTTCGATTTTGATCAGGCCAACAAAATATTCGAGATTGGTTATCAAGCCGCTGACCAGTATATTCCCAAAATTAAAGATGCCATCCTTTGATCATGCCCTGATAAGTCTTTTCCATTGTATTCATATTCTAAATAATATCCATAACAATCTGTTTAACAAATAAATATATTTAGAATGAAATTATACAAGAAAACAGGTAAATAAATACTTAAATAAGTCTTAATTTTGTCGAAAATTTAATTTATGAAGCTGATAAATCCAACTGAGAATCTTTACCAGATAACTGAACGCTATCCTCAAACCATAGAGGTATTCGTGAAGAATGGCTTCCAGCAAATGGCTGACAAGCAAAAACGTGAAACTCTGGGCAAATCTTTGCGTCTGGATATAGCCCTAACGATGAAAGGCATCGATTTGCAGGTTTTTATAAGCTTATTGGAAGAGGCTGTGCTGAAAGCTAATTCTCAAGTTCATCATCTGGTAAATAAACCAATTAGCCTAAAAGGTTTATTGCCTTGTCCGGTAAGGTTACCTCTGCAGGAAGCACTGAATACATTTCTGGAAAAAGAAGATCAAAAGCAGGAAGTGAATGCCGAATTAAAAGCTGCCTCAATGGGCCTCGACTGGTTAAAGGATGACATTGGCAATGCTGCATCAGTTCAGGATTTGGATGATATTTATATCTCAGCGGGTTTCGATTTGTTTTTTGAGGATGACTATTTTGGTCGTTTTATTAAGACTGGCGACCTTGCAGATCCTTTACCCTGGAAGGAGGTGAATACAGATTTTAATAATGAATTGCTTCAGCTTAAAGATCCTGATTCGCGCTATGGGATTATTGCGGTAGTTCCGGCAATTTTTCTTGTGAATCAGCATGAGCTCAACGGCCGAAATGTGCCTCAAAGCTGGAGCGATCTTTTAAGCGATGAATGGATGAACAGCATCAGCCTGCCTGTTTCCGATTTTGATCTTTTTAATGCTATTTTACTTACTGTCAGGAATATATATGGCATGGAAGGCGTTGCTGCTTTAGGACGGAATATGCAACAAAGTCTTCATCCGGCACAAATGATTAAATCGGATCGCACGAAAACACAAAAACCTGCTGTTACGATCATGCCTTATTTCTTTACAAAGATGGCTAAGGCAGGCGGACCGATGATGGCTGTCTGGCCGAATGACGGGGCCATTATCAGCCCGATTTTTGCTGTTGGCAAAGTGAGCAAAAAAGCTGAATTAGCACAGCTCGCGGATTTTCTTGGCGGAGAACAACTGGCTTCAATCCTCTCGCATCAGGGCTTGTTTCCCAGCCTTCATCCGAAAATTGATAACGCAATTCCAAGGGAGAACAAATTTATGTGGCTGGGCTGGGATTACATCAATTCGCATAATCTGAATCAGGAATTTGAAGCCTGTACTCAGGTTTTTGAAGATGCGTTTCAATTAAAAAAATCACTGGTATGAATTTGGTAACTATTTCCGGGCCACCTTCTTCGGGGAAGACAGCTGTTATTTTGAAAGCCGCTGAAAATCTGAAAAAACGCGGATTGAAAGTTGGTGCTGTTAAATTCGACTGTTTACACACGGATGACGATCTGGCCTATGAAAAAGCCGGTATTCCGGTAAAGAAAGGACTCTCAGGATCCTTATGTCCTGATCATTATTTTGTTTCCAATATCGAGGCTGTGGCAGCCTGGGGAATGGAAGAAGGTTTTGATTTGCTGGTTTCCGAAAGTGCCGGTTTGTGCAATCGCTGTTCACCTTATATCAAGGAGATCAAAGCGGTGTGTGTGATTGATAATCTGAGTGGAATAAACACACCTCGCAAAATTGGTCCGATGTTACGAATGGCTGATATTGTGGTGATTACAAAAGGTGATATTGTTTCTCAGGCCGAGCGTGAGGTGTTTGCGGCAGGCGTTTATGCGGTTAATCCGGGTGCTGTTATCATGCATGTGAACGGACTTACCGGACAAGGAGCCTACGAATTGAGCACCTTACTTTTTGATGAGCGCACGAAACTGGATACACTCAAAGGAAAGAAGTTACGCTTTTCGATGCCTTCGGCCTTGTGCAGTTATTGCCTGGGCGAAACCAGAATTGGCGAATCTTATCAGATGGGCAATGTGCGTAAGATGGACATCAAAAATAATTAGACGATGACGCAAAGAGAAATATTACAACAAAGTCCTCAGGCACTTATCGAAAAATATCCTTTTCTGTCTGCTTTTTTTGAAGGACAGCACTGGATGTCAAAACTCAATCCGGAACAATCTTTGGCCGATCTTTTTGCCCTGATTGATGATGAACATGCTGAGGATCACGCTTTTGATGTACAGGATTTTATCAATCAGCTGATGGATTTTATTGCCGAAATGAAAGTTTTCATAGGCAACGAAACCTTTCAGGTACATCAACTCAGTATATTGCCAGGAACCAACAAATCGGGTGAGCCTGAAGGTTTTGAAAAACTTGTATTTGAACCCCGTACAATCACCAGCATTGTTGGGCCTACAGGTTCGGGCAAGAGTCGTTTGCTGGCCGACATTGAATGGGTGGCTCAGGGCGATACACCAACACAACGCAGAATATTGATCAATGAAGAACTGCCGGATAATGCCTGGCGTTTTTCTGGGAATAGAAAATTGGTTGCACAGCTTTCGCAGAACATGAATTTTGTGATGGATCTTACCGTAAGAGAATTTCTGGAATTACATGCCAAAAGCCGAATGGTGACCGATTCCGGCGATTTAATCAAGCGGATTATCAGTGCTGCCAACGAACTGGCAGGCGAAAAATTTAGTCCGGACACGGCCATCACGGCATTGAGTGGCGGACAATCGCGGGCATTGATGATAGCAGATACAGCTCTGTTAAGCCAATCGCCGGTTGTGCTTATTGATGAAATCGAGAACGCCGGGATCGATCGCAAGAAAGCACTGGAAATTCTCACCGGAGAAGATAAAATCGTGCTGATGGCTACACACGATCCGCTTTTGGCTCTGATGGCCGATCAGCGCATTGTAATCAAAAATGGCGGGATTCATCGGGTTATTAAAACCTCTGCCGAGGAGCGGACATTATTGTCAGAACTCGAACAGGCCGACCTCAAACAACAACAAATGCGCACAGCACTCCGAAGCGGTGCCGTGTTGCAACGGGATATGTATTTATAAGAAAAACTAAAAATGTGAAACAATGATGCATGACGGATGCTCGGGCAGCTTTCAAAATGGAAAACTGGTTGCCGACAAAGTACGACAGATGGGTTTTGATCAACAACCTATGCCTTTGGCTTTTCAGCTGAGTTGCGAGAATTGCGGGGGTGATTTTGAAATGAATTTTTTTGAAACACATTGCCCGCACTGTGATATGGTGTATGCCGTAACGCCTTGCCATGCCTTTGATCCGGAAAATGTGATGGCGGCAGGGATTGGATATTAACACAAAATAAACTGTATATTATGTCAGAATTTATTTCCAATACTGAAAAAAGATTACAGGATCTGTTGGCATTTTCGCTGGGAATGATGAATGGTGAGCCGGGCAGGGAATTGATGGAGAAGTATGCAGAAGCCTTAAATTCACTCACACCACACGATATGCTAAGGCTCGAAGACCGTCAGATGCAGTTGGGCATCACAGCGGCTACCATCAAAAAAGATATAGATAAAGTGGTGAATACTTTTTTTAAACAATTGAGTAAGTACCCCTGGAAACGACCTGAAAATGGCAGTTTTTTATACTATCTGATGCTCGAGAATGAGGCTTTT
Organism: Bacteroidales bacterium; assembly: GCA_028696715.1. Lineage (GTDB taxonomy): Bacteria > Bacteroidota > Bacteroidia > Bacteroidales > F082 > UBA5536. The sequence continues at coordinate 15,582 of JAQVGO010000004.1, read as the reverse complement.
GGCTTTAAGCTGAATCAGATCAAAAAAGTGCTGAAATCATACAGCAAAAGAGAAGCCAGTGATTTTGAAGATTTACGGGCCGAGTTGCTTCCCCGTTTTGAAGAACTGACCGGCTTTGATTGGCATTATGTGAAAAAGGAAAACATCCTGTTTCCATTTCTGGAGAAAGCATGGGTAGCGTACCGTCCATTAAAGGTAATGTGGTCATTGCATGATGATGCCCGCAAAATGCTGAAAGATCTGATTAGCCTGCTCAAAGACAATCAGATCGGATGGGAGGAGATTAACCCCAAAATCGGTAAGTATTTCTTCATGGCATTCGGCATCATTCAAAAAGAAGAACTGGTTATTTATCCTGTTGCTGCCGAAACGATTACTGATGAAGAATGGCAAAAGATGCACCAGCAAAGTTTTGAATATCCGTTCCCTTTTATTGAGGCTCCCATGAAGCCAGCTTCTGAAAATGTAAACCTGTTTCAGGAAACTGCCAGGGATTCTGAAAAGAATGGTAATGGATTATTCCAAACGGAAACCGGAACCTTGAATGCAGAGCAACTGGAACTGATTCTGAACAGCTTTCCGGCTGATATAACCTTTGTGGATGAAATGGATAAAGTGCGCTATTTCTCACGACCGGATGATCGCTTTTTTCCGCGTTCGCCAGCAATCATTGGCCGTGATGTCAGAAACTGCCATCCACCCGAAAGTGTTCACATTGTTGAGCAAATTATTGAAGGTTTTCGTTCTGGAGCCCGCTCTGAGGCTAAGTTTTGGATTAATTTAAAAGGCCGGTTTATTCTGATACAGTATTTTGCTTTGCGCAACAGTAAAGGCGAATACAAGGGCGTTCTGGAAATGAGTATGGATGCATCAGAGATAAGAGATTTACAGGGTGAACAACGTTTATTGGACTGGGAATAAGGGAATACGAGTACGAGCACGGGAAGCCTGATGAAGAAATGGAAATGGATACATAAGTGGTTTTCACTGGTTTTAGGTGTTTTTGTAATCCTGTGGGCTGTTTCAGGAATTATTCTCAATCACCGTAATCTGGTAAGCGGAATCAATGTCAATCGAAATTGCTTGCCTGAGGTTTATCACTATAAAAACTGGAACAACGCTGCCGTTAGGGGAGCTTTGCAGCTGGGAGGTGATAGTTTGTTGCTTTATGGTAATGTGGGTGTTTGGTTGACAGATACCGCTTTTTCTGATTATAAAGCTTATTGGGATGGGTTTCCCAAGGGCGTTGATAACCGCAAAATCAACAAGCTTTTCCGAAGTAAGTCAGGGCAGGTATATGCAGCTACGCAATCTGGTTTGTATCAGCTTGATCAAAACTCAGCCCGATGGTTGATGATCCCAATCGATCTGCATGATTCACGTTTTCTGGATATTACACAAAGAGCGCATAAACTCGTCTTTTTAACCCGATCAGAGCTTATCCTTGCTGATGATGTGGTTAGTCCTGAATCATTCAGCCGTTTTGAGCTTCCAAGAGCTTTGAATGATGATGGAAAAGTTGGATTGTTCAAAACACTTTGGGTGTTGCACAGTGGTGAAATATATGGTCAGTTTGGTATTTTACTTGTTGATTTACTGGCTCTTATTTTGATTTTTTTGGTTGTAAGCGGATACATTTATTTCTTTTATCCCAAATGGATCAGGAACAGAAAACACAAGGCCAAATCGGTAAAAACCCAGCTTAGTCAGTTGAAATTCAATCAAAAATGGCATAATAAGCTGGGCATCTGGGTGGTCGCATTTTTGCTGTTGAATACTTTCACCGGTATGTTTCTGAGGCCGCCACTGCTTATTGCAATTGCCGAATCGCGTGTTGCAAAAATTCCATTTTCAACACTCAGTAGCCCCAATCCCTGGCACGATAAGCTTCGCATGATTCATTGGGACGATAAAGCTCAGTATTGGCTGGTTGGTACTAATGATGGAATTTTCAAAGCTGATGCGAATTTTCAACAAGCTTTACAAGCTTTTGATAGTGCTCCGCCACTTTCGGTGATGGGTATCAACGTTTTTGAACCGGTTGCCGAAGGGATGTACGCTGTGGGCTCTTTTAACGGTTTGTTTCTGTGGCAAGCTGATCAGCATTATGTGCGGGATATGATTACAGGGGAAATACCTAAAAGGGAAACCAATGCAGGTTCACCTTTAGGAAAACATATGATTTCGGGAATGATAAAGCTGGAGAACGATCTGCTGATTTATGATTATGACAAGGGCCTGCTTGGAAACAAAATTGAAATGCCTGCTTCGATTGCCGATGAGCCCATGCCTTTGTGGAATTTGGCTTTGGAGGTTCATACTGCGCGAATTTTTCAGGCTTTGATCGGGGATTTCTATATCCTGATTATTCCACTTTTTGGATTGGCATTGCTGCTGATATTATGGTCGGGGATGATGCGCTGGCTGAAAAAGAAGAAGCTTATCTTTAAATAATTTGAATTGATTCTAAATTAAGTTTCGGCTATCGATTTTTATTGTTTGATATATGGGCTTTACCTAAATTTGTAGAAGTATTAGAATTTAAATACTCGAATACTTGAATTAACTGAACCAATTGTTAAGACCATGAACCCATTATTGAAACGATTAATCCCTCCGCCCGAATGGCAACTCGCAGTTATCCTGATGCTGGGTGCGCTGGCAGGTTTAAGTCTTTATGCGTTTTATTCGAGTAAAGCCTATTCATACCTTTCGGATGCCCCCGAAACCTGCGTAAATTGTCATATTATGGCACCTCAGTATGCTACCTGGCAGCACAGCTCGCACCGCGAAGTAGCGAGCTGCAACGATTGCCATGTGCCGCATGATAATATTTTCAGAACCTATTATTTCAAAGCTATGGATGGTGCGCGACATGCTACCATGTTTACGCTTCGGCTTGAACCACAAAATATTTTTATCAAAGAAGCCGGCATTGGTGTGGTGCAGGAAAATTGCATCCGCTGTCACAGCCAGTTAATAACTGACGAAAAGCTGATGGTACAAACGGAAGTGTTTCATCATAAGTTCGAAGACAGACTTTGCTGGGAGTGTCACCGGGAAGTGCCGCATGGTCGGGTTAAAAGCTTATCCAGCACGCCATATGCCCGGGTTCCGATGTTGCCTTCACCTGTGCCAGCCTGGCTAAAAGAGATGTTGAACAAAGAATAAAAACCAAAAACCTGATATCATGAATACACCACAAAAGAGAAAACCCTGGGTAAACTGGACTTTATTTGTCGTTACCCTGGTTGTTGTATTTTTCCTTGGATTGCTTGTTTCTACCATCACCGAGCGCAGGGCAGAAGCTATTTTTGCCTATAAGCCTAAAGTGAAGCTCAACAGGTTTGAACCTCGTAATGAAATCTGGGGCAAGAACTTTCCAAAAGAATACGAAACCTATCGCAAAACGCAGGAAACTGATTTCAGAACGCCACACGGAGGCAACGCCATGCGCGATATGCTCGAAGAAGGCCCTGAGCTGGTTGTGCTGTGGGCGGGTTATGGTTTTTCGAAAGAATATAATCAGGGAAGAGGCCATTCCCATGCAGTTGAAGATATTCATAATATTTTGAGAACGGGTGGCCCATTGGCTCCTGATGAAGGCCCAATGCCCAGTACCTGCTGGACATGTAAAAGTCCGGATGTGCCCCGAATGATGAATCAGTTGGGAGGTCCGGCTGAGTTTTACAGAGGAAAATGGGCGTTGCTCGGAGAAGAGATCACCAATTCTATTGGATGTGCGGATTGCCATAATCCCGAAACGATGGATCTGGCCATTTCGCGACCCGCCTTGATTGAGGCCTTTGAGGCTCAGGGCAAGGATATTACAAAGGCCACTCACCAGGAAATGCGCTCGCTTGTTTGTGCACAATGTCATGTGGAGTATTATTTCAATAATGAAAATGAAGTAGAGCGGCCTAATTACCTCACTTTTCCCTGGGTAAATGGTTATGAGCCGGAAGATATGCTTAAGTATTATGATGAGATGGGATTTTCTGACTGGACACATGCAATCAGCAAAGCCCCCATGCTGAAGGCTCAACATCCTGATTATGAAGTTTACACAACAGGAATCCATGCCGAACGTGGTGTTTCATGTGCTGATTGTCATATGCCTTATGTGAGCGAAGGTGGTTTGAAGTTTTCGAATCATCATGTTACTTCACCTCTTAAGTATATTTCGCAGGCTTGCCAAACCTGTCACCGCGAAAGTGAAGAAACCCTGATGAAGAACGTTTACGATCGTCAGGAAAGAGTGGCCGAAATGCGCAAAAAAGCTGAAGAACTGTTGGTAAGAGCACATGTGGAAGCGGGATTAGCCTGGGATAATGGTGCTGTTGATTCGGAAATGAAAGATATTCTATATGATATTCGTGTGGGACAGTGGTATTGGGATTATGTAGCAGCTTCGCATGGTGGATCATTCCATTCACCGGTTGAGAGTGCACGTATTCTTGGTAAATCAATTGATAAGGCACAGGATGCCCGTATCAAACTGGCAAGATTGCTGGCTGCCAAAGGAGTGAATCGCGAGGTGGCTTATCCTGATATTTCCACCAAAGCTAAAGCTCAGGAATACATTGGATTGCCAATGGACAAACTGAAAGCCGAAAAAGAGCTGTTCCTGAAAGAAGTTGTTCCTGTTTGGAAACAAAAAGCTGCCGAAAGAGAAGCAGCTTATGATGTGGTGCTGAATGAATGATTTTAAAGTCGGGTTGTTTTGGATAATCCCGGATTTCTTATGAGATCCGGGATTTATTTTAAAGCATTGAAACTAAAAGTAGGGTGTAAAATGGATGGCCTTTAACCAAATTGGTTAGTTGGGTAGTGCTGGCCTATCATCACTTAAATGATCAGGAAAATATCCGCCAACCAATGTAAAATAGTGTGAAAATCGCTAAAAATGCAATGCCGATCACTGACCAGATTTTAAGGTATCTTGCTGGCTGAAATTGCTTTGGAATGGTCTGATTTGTAATCACACGATAATTGAGATAGGCCAGCACCGGAGCAGTGATGAAAGACAAGGTAGTAGCCAGATCAACCAGCACACGCATACTTTTGGCCTGATTCAGAATCAGAATTGCACCTGCCATCAAGATAAACATCCAAAGGATATAACTTAACCTTCTGGTTGGGCTTTTTGGAAAAAGATGGCGAATAGCTTCTCTCACTGTTCGCGGATAGGCATCAGAAACCGTAATTGTAGTACTCAGCATGGTGGTGAAAGCAGCCAGGGCAATTACCGGATATGCCCATTTTCCTATGCTTTCGGTGTAAAGTTTGATCAATTGATCTGCAAAAACAACACCGCTGGGCGAAAGGTCTTCTCCATTACCATACATGATCATTGCCCCCAAAGCCAGAAAAGCTGCAGCGATAATCATGGTTCCAAAATACCCGATTCTGAATTCTATCAAGGCTTCTCGTATGGTAGGTTTTTCTTTCATTTGATCGTTTTTGCTTTGAGACCACAGCGAACCCCAGACTACAATATCTATCGGTGCGGGCATCCAGCCGATAAAGGCGATCAAAAAGAGGATATGGGTTTTGCTCATCCAGTCGAAATGTTGCAGGCTGGTTTCAACCATTTGACGCTCAACACCAAAAGCTGCTACCACAGCAATGAGTGTGGTAAGAGTGAGTACCAGAATCACTACCTTAATCATCTGATCGAGTAATTTGTAGCGCCCGATAATCAACACTGCCATCGTGATGAGCAAAATGACGATGCTGGTTTGTAACGGATCAAGTGAAGTGGGGATGAGGCTGTTCGACATGCCGGCTGTAACAATGGTAAGCGCAGCCACAACGGGAAACATTGTAACTATTGTAAGTAATAGAAAAAGCCAGAGCACCCAGCTGCCTTCTTTTTTGTAGGCATGAATCAGGTTTTGATTGGTGGCCAGGACATATCGGCTGCCTACTTCAAAAAAGGGAAATTTAAGTAAGTTAGCGGCCAGCAGTACCCACATCAGTTCAAATCCAAATTCGGCTCCTGCCCGTGTTGACTGCACCAGATGTGATACTCCTATCGCAGCTCCGGCATATAATAATCCGGGACCAAGTAATTGAAAAAATCGTCTCATCGTTGGTTTTTTATTTGCGAGCTGCAAATATAACTTATGATTTAAAAAATCCAACAACTTGCTAGAGTATAAGTATTAGTTGTTTCCTGACCATATTTTCCAGGATGCATCCGCCTGAGCAATCAGCATAGGCATTCCATTGAGCGTGATAGCGTCATAAGATTTACCGGCTTTCAGAAAGGCAGTTTCAGCAGGGTTGTAGATCACATCGATCAAAATATGCTTTTCATTTAGGTACTGATAAGGTATCGGAGGACGCGATTCAATATCAGGATACATACCCAGAGGTGTAGTATTAATGATTAGCTGATGATTGCGGATAAACGAAGCTGTGATCATCGCATAGTTGATTTGGTTTGGCTTGGAGGCCTTTCTGCTCACAATCGTAAATCCAATTCCTGCCGAACGCAGGCTATATTGAACGGCTTTTGAAGCACCCCCTGTGCCCAAAATAAGTGCTTTGGAGTTGTTTATTTGTTTTAGGATGGGTTTGATCAGGCTGTCGAATCCAATCACATCGGTATTGTATCCAATTAATTCTATTTTATGGTTTTTTCTATTGATAACCAAGGTGTTGACGGCTCCTGTCATTTGTGCGGTTTTGTCCAGTTTGCTGCAATAAGCAACAGCTTGTTGCTTGTAGGGAATGGTAACATTTAAACCTGCCAAATTTGTATGGGCGGAAATCAATTCGGGAAGTTGTTCAATATTTTCCAGTTCGAAGAGTTCATAGGCGGCATCCACACGGTTTTCGGAAAACTTTTTATTAAAGTATTCCTTCGAAAATGAATGGGATAATTTTTTTCCTATGAGTCCGTATAACTTCATACCATTGTATCTGTCGCTGTATTTTTTGTTTTTGCTGCATATTCAACTGCCCAAATTGTGAGTATTCCGGCAATCATCAATAAGGCCGAAAACCACACCTCCTGATTCAGCTCTGCCGGCCACTCGGGAATGTAACGGGCAACTTTTGGGAGGCCGTCTTTGAGCAAAAGTGCTCCTGAAATATCTTGCAGATAAACCGCTTCTTTCCAGGGCCATAAAATGCTTAACGAACCTAATATGAAGCCGGTTAACAAAGCAATGGTCTGATCTTTATACTTTTTAAGTAACCAGGACAGAAAATGTGAAAAAGCAATCAAACCAACCACAGCACCGATTAAAACAGGTAACAAAATTGAAAAATCCCTGTTGTTGATCGCATCAATGGCAACCAGTTGGTAGTTGCCCATAAGTATCAGCACAAAGCTTCCGGATAAACCCGGCAAAATCATGGAACAAACGGCCACCACACCACAAAGCAATAGATAAAAGAAGTTGGCATTTTCGGTGGCGGGCGTCATAAAAGTCACTGCAGCGGCAATGGCTGTTCCTGCAACAAAACTTAGCAATGATGCTATTTTCCATGAATGAACAGTTTTGCCAACGAAATAAACGGATGCTAAGACTAAGCCGAAAAAGAATGACCAGATATAGGCCGGGTAATTGTTAAACAGAAAATCAAAAAGCCTGGCCAGTGATACAATAGCCAGACCAACACCGGCAAAAATACTGATCAGAAAAACCAAATCAGTATGCTTTGCAAAAGTCTTAAAGTCAAGTTTTAACAGCAGCTTCACAGCCTTGCCATCAAAAGATTTTATGGCATCGATCAGCCTTTCGAATATGCCTGTAATCAATGCTATTGTCCCTCCCGAAACGCCCGGTATCACGTTGGCAGCACCCATGGCAATGCCTTTGACTATGTGCAGAATGATTGATTTCATTGTTTATCTAAAAATTTTTTTTATTAGGTTGAATTTTGAGTAAAAAGGTGGATAGCGAAAATCAATATCGAGCCAGGTGCCGCGTTTCATCACTGCCCTTTGATGCGAAAAGGCTTCAAAGCTATATCTTCCGTGATAGTTTCCAATGCCACTGTTTCCTGCACCACCAAATGGCATTTCATCATTAGAAAAATGCATAATGGTATCATTAATGGTAATCCCTCCGCATAACACATTGGATTTGATTGTTTTAATAAATTCCTTATCCTTCGCGAAGAGATACATGGCAAGCGGATTGGGGTTTTTATCAATAAGGTTCAGAGCTTGCGGAATATCCGAAAAACTGATGACAGGCAAGATAGGTCCAAAGATTTCTTCCTGCATTACTGTTTCAGCTTGTGAAGCAGGTTCGAGTAGTGTTGGTTCAATTTTCAGACTTGAAGCTGATGAATTACCACCATGCAGAATTTTTTGTTCTTGCATCAGCTGCAACAAACGTTCAAACTGAGGCTTGCCGATGATTTTAGGATAATCTTCATTCGTGATTGCTGAAATACCCCACTGACGGGCAATTTCTTGTTTCATTGCATCAACCAGTCGGTCGCGCACTTTTTCGTGCACAAGCACATAATCTGGTGCAATGCAGGTTTGTCCGGCATTGATGGTTTTGCCCCAGATGATGCGACGGGCAGCCTGTTCAATGTTGGCAGTTTGATCTACCACACACGGGCTTTTGCCGCCAAGCTCCAAAACAACAGGAATAAGTTGTTTGGCAGCGGCTTTCATCACTTCCTTTCCCACGTGTGTGGAGCCGGTAAAGAAAATAAAATCAAAAGGTTCGGCTAATAATTGTTTGCTCGTTTGTGCATCTCCCTGAACAAGTCGGATATAATCCGGATCGAAGTTGGAGTTGATCATTTCTTCCAGCACGGCTGAGGTATTACTGCTGTATTCCGAGGGTTTGATCACAGCGCAATTGCCTGCCGAGATAGCACCTATCAAGGGTGCCAAAGCCAGCTGAACCGGATAATTCCAGGGCGAAATAATCAGGCTAACGCCATAAGGAATAAATTCCACATAGCTTTTGGACGGAAAAGCCGTAAGGGGAGAGCTGATATAATGTGGCTGCGACCAGTATTTCAACTTTCGAAGGTGTTTTTTTATCTCAACAAACAACAGACCTATTTCCGTGGCATAGGCTTCGAAGGGTGATTTTCCTAAGTCTTTGAAGAGTGCTTCAAGTAATTGATCTTCATAATTTACAAGTAATTCTTGAAGCAATTTTAGTTGAGATTTTCTAAAATTCAGATCACGTGTCGCACCTTTTTTAAAGAAAACTTTTTGTTCACTTATGGAAATCAACTGGTTGTTCAACTCTTGGGTAGCTGTTGGTCAAAAATCTTATTAATTTCTTGGTGCGTGCATGCTGATCATTTCAACAATTTGCATGTTTTCCAGTGCACCCGGGAAAAAATCCAGAAACTCCTGATGTCCTTCAAAATCGAACTCAAGTGCTGATTCCAGGTGAAACTGACCTTGAACAAAGTTATGCTGCCTGAAGAATAAGGCTGCCAGCCTGTAGCGCAACCGATGGTTTGCCGGTTGATGAATGAGGCCTGTTTTCAGAATCTGGGTAGCTTTCTCAAACTGATGTTGCAGCACATAGAGGTTGGCATACTCAATCCATAGGTCAGGATCGTGTGGATCGAGCTCTTCGGCCTTTTTAAAACAATCTGCGGCTTTCGAATACTCTTCCAGTTTGATATGCATATCTGCCTTGATCAGTAAAAATTCTGTGTTGAACTGATCAAGCTCAATTGCACGTTGCATATATTTAATGGCTGTTTTGGTGTTGTTTTCTTCGTCAAAAATCACTCCGATTCCTGCCCAGGGCTCTGCCAAAAACTCATCTATTTGTGTGGCTTTCTGATAATGTGTTAGTGCATCAGAATTAAGATTTTGTTTTTCGAAACACTCGCCGAGTCTGTAGTAAACATTGGCATCCTGTGGATTAATTGTCAGGGCTTCGTGATAGGTTTCGATGGCTTTATCATAATCGTCAATAGCTTCATAGCTCTGTCCGATATTGATGATCGCCATCATATGTTTCTCGTCAATGGCCATTACATATTCAAAGGCATCGATGGCCTTTTCATAAAGTTCCTGCTGGAAGAAAGCCAGTCCGAGGTTGAACCAGGCAGCTGTGCTATAGGGGTTTACCTCAATCTGTTGGTTAAAAAACCTGATGGCCTGATCCATATCATTCAGCATCTCGAAAACCATCCCTATTTCGGAAAGCACTTGCTCGGGTTGCTTTGAAATTTTGAGTGCCCGTTTCAGGAAGTCCAGAGCATTTTCGAAGTCAGACAGGTTTTCATATTCAAAGGCAATGGTAGCATAGATATCTTCAAGATCATCGTTATCAGCGAGCGACAGTGCTTTTTTGTATTCGTTGATGGCTTTGCTAAATTCCATCATCATGCTATAAACCGAGCCTTTGGTCATGATCAGGTCGGTATCGTTGGGTTCGGTCATTTCGAGCTCGGTAAGTAGTTCGAGCGACTTGATAAAATTTCCTTCGCTTGCCCATTGCCGCGCCTGTTTCACTTTGATGGCACTGTTGTATGGATGCTGTTGGATGGCCATTTCGACTGCTACACGTGATTTTTCGTTGTTGAATGCACCCTGATAGTAATCGATAAGTACTTCAAATTCCTCTGCATCAAAATATACCGGACTTCCATCATGGAGCATTTCCTCGAAGCGGTTGGCCAGGAGTTCTACCTGATAATCATCGTTCCATTGAAAATCTTCGCTCATAAAATTCTTCTCCAATTCGGGACAAAATTAAGCTAAATATCCCAGAAATCTTTTTAAGTGGATTAAGACTTTCTTAAACTATCTCAAAAGTACAGCCAGAAAAGTGTCTGCACAAGTGCTTGAGCTTTTTTTTTTAACGACTAAAACAAAGATTTTGTTGATAACTTATTACTATCCTCCATAATGTATCGGGGCTGCAGGTCCCAACGGAATCCCTAATAAGACCCATCCAATGAGTAAGATACTCCAGAATACAAAAAAGAAGACGGAATAGGGTAACATCGTAGAAATAAGTGTGCCAATGCCGGCCTTTTTATCGTATTTTTCGAAGTAAACGATTATCAAGGCAAAGAAACTCATCATGGGCGAAATGATATTTGTAACACTATCGCCTACGCGGAAAACGGCTTGCGAAAGCTCGGGTGAGAAGCCCAGCAGCATAAACATCGGGATAAAAACTGGTCCTAAAATGGCCCATTTGGCCGAAGCACTTCCCATAAACATATTGATAAAACCCGATAGGACGACGAAAAGCAGGAGCAAAGGAACTGTTCCCATATTGATCTGTTGCAAAAAATGAGCACCTTCAATGGCAATGATCAAACCCAGGTTGCTCCATTTGAAATACGCCACAAACTGAGCCGCAAAAAACACCAAAACCATAAAGGCTGCCAGTGTCTTAAAGCTTTGCACCATACCTTTTACCACATCAGCATCGTTTTTGAATTTTCCGGTCATAAAGCCATACAAAGCACCCAAACTTCCGGCAGCAAAAAACAACAGGGCAATAAATCCTTTGAGCAGAGGTGATCTTAAAATACTATTTTCGGGTCCTCTGAAAAATCCGTTTTCGGGTAAGGTTGTTCCCAGGATCAGTATTATCCATCCAAGCATCAGCAGCATGGTATAGCGCAAGGCTTTTTTTTCTTGTTTGCTCAGCGGATTGATAGGTTCCTGTTCCACATCACCAGTATATTTCCCCAATCTGGGCTCAACAAATTTATTGGTAACCCAGGTGCCCAAAAAGGCAATCAAAAAGGTTGACACAAACATGAAATAATAGTTTCCCGTTGGCAGCACATAATAATCCGGATCAAGAATTCGTGCTGATTCTGTTGATAAACCGGCAAGCAAAGGATCGATGGTGCCGATCATCAGATTGGCCGAGAAACCGCCTGAAACGCCTGCAAAAGCGGCTGCCATACCAGCTATGGGATGTCTGCCCACGGCATGGAAGATGATTCCTGCCATGGGGATGATCAGTACATAACCCAGGTCAGAAGCCATGTTCGATAATATTCCCGAGAGCACCAAAACGAAAGTCAGGAGCGATGATGGTGCTTTGATAACCAGCAATCTGATGGCAGCACCAACCAGTCCGCTGCTTTCGGCAATACCAATACCCAAAAGGGCTACCATTACAATGCCGAGGGGAGCAAAACCAGTATAGTTATCTACCATATCCAGAAAAATACGATGCACCCCGTCTTTTGAAAGCAGGTTGACAATATGCACCTGTTCATCAGTAGCAGGATGAACAGCCACCCAGCCAAAAAAATGTCCGATCCATGAAATGATCAAAACCGATATGGCAAGTAAGGCGAAAATACTGGCCGGATGGGGAAGGGCATTGCCACCTACTTCAACGAAATGCAGAAAACGATCAAAGAAACTTCTTTTGGGAGGCGCTGAAGGTTGCGTCATATGATGAATTTTTGATTTAATAGGCGAAGATAATTATTTCGGATAGATTGTATGATAATTTAATGTCTTGCAAAGTTTCTGTTTGCGGGCTATTGTTTAACTTTGCAGCCCAACTAAGCCTTTGCACATGACATTAATCAAATCAATTTCCGGCATCCGGGGTACCATAGGAGGGAAGTCCGGAGAAGCACTCACTCCTTTAGATATTGTAAAATTCACAGCTGCTTTTGTCGAGCTTATTCGTAAGGAAAGGACAAAAGATAAGCTGGTTATGGTTGTTGGCCGCGATGCCCGGCTTTCGGGATTTATGGTTAACCAGCTGGTTTGTGGGAGTTTGCAGGCTATGGGTGTTAATGTAATTGATATTGGCCAGAGTACTACACCAACCGTTGAAGTGGCTGTTCCGGCCCTAAATGCTGATGGCGGAATCATCCTCACGGCAAGTCATAATCCCGCCCAGTGGAATGCCCTGAAACTGCTTAACCATAAAGGAGAATTTATTTCTGCTGCCGAGGGAGAGTGGCTGCTCGAAAAGGCAGAGCAGGAAGGTTTTGTTTTTTCTTCTATCGAAATGATCGGTTCCTATGAAAAACAGGAAGGATGGATCGAAAAGCATATTCAAATGGTTTGCGATTTAGCTCTCGTGGATAAGGAAGCTATAAAAAATGCCAGTTTCAGTGTGGCTGTGGATGCTGTAAACTCTACCGGCGGACTGGCTATTCCGGCGCTATTGCAGGCACTTGGTGTGGAGGTGATTTTTCCTTTGTATTGTGAACCGAATGGCGATTTTCCTCACAATCCAGAGCCCCTGGCCGAGCATCTCACGGCAATAGCCTCTCTTGTAAAAGAGCAAAAGGCTTCATTGGGTTTTGTGGTGGATCCTGATGTGGACAGACTGGCTATTGTTGATGAGAACGGAAAAATGTTTGGCGAGGAATATACCCTCGTTGCAGTGGCGGATTATGTGTTGCAACAGCAAGGTGGAAGCACGGTGAGCAATCTTTCGTCCTCACGGGCATTGCGTGATGTAACCCGCAGTCATGGATGTCAATACCAGGCTTCGGCAGTAGGTGAGGTTAATGTGGTGGAGCTGATGAAGCAAACAAATGCCATTATTGGTGGCGAAGGCAATGGCGGCGTGATATATCCTGAATTGCATTATGGCCGGGATGCCTTGGTTGGCGTGGCTTTGTTTTTGACTCATCTTGCCAAAAGCGGCAAAAGCTGTTCCGAATTGCGTGCCAGTTATCCTGATTATCATATGTCGAAGAATAAATTACAGCTAGATGCCAAAACCGATGTAGATGCCTTATTGAAAAGACTTGCCGGCCATTATTCCGATGAGGAAATCAGCACGATAGACGGATTGAAAATAGACTTTGAGCATGGCTGGGTGCATCTGCGTAAATCCAATACCGAACCTATCATCAGAATTTATTCAGAAGCCAAAACACCAGAGCAGGCCAAGGCGCTGGCTCATCGCATGATTGACATTGCACAGCAAATGATAGCGGGTATGGCCTGAGGTTTTGTTTTTCGTTGAATATTACTAAATTCGCCAGACGAAAATCACAATCGCATGGCAAAAAAATCTAAATCTGCCAAAAGACGGCGTACGAAGTTTAAAACGATCACTTTCAAGTTAACCGAAGGACAGTATCGCTCCCTGACAAATTACTGCAAAGCCCGAAAAACAACACCTATCAAATTGATTAAAAGGAATATAGGTAGATTTATCACTGCTTATACCTATGATGTGCCACCCAATTTTTATGTCACCGAAAATCAACTGGAGCTATTTCGTGAGGAATAAATTCATCCTAAAGATGAAAAGTTGTACGATTAAGTATCGAACGACTTAAAGTCACCTCATCCGCATATTCCAGGGCATCTCCAATGGCAATACCTTTCGAAATGGTCGTAACTTTACCTTTAAACTCATGCAGTTGCTTAAAGATGTAATAGTTTGTAGTGTCGCCCTCGATGGTGGCAGGCAAAGCGAGAATGATTTCGTTAAAGTGTTCTTCATAAGTACGCCGGATCAGGCTGTCGATGTGCAGGTCAGTGGGGCTGATGCCTTCTACCGGACTGATCACACCACCCAACACATGATACAAGCCATTGAAAGTGGCTGTGCGTTCGATGGCCAGCACATCGCGCAGGTCGGCAACTACACAAAGGCTGTTTTCATCACGGCGCGGGTTAGCGCAGATGGTACAAACCGGAGTGTCGCTGATGTTGTGGCAGCGTTCGCAAAGCAGGATACGACTGCGCATCTGCGTGATAGCCTGGGCCAGGGCTTCGGCTTTCGTTGGTTCTTCGCGCAGCAAATGCAAGGCCAAACGCAAGGCAGTTTTTTTGCCAATACCAGGCAAACGTGATAACTCATTCACCGCATTTTCGAGGAGTACAGAGGAATATTCAGACACAGATAAGCTTTTCGACAAAAATACGTTATTTCAATTAAGCAAGTTCCACAATACAATGATGAAATTTAAAACAGTTTTAAAGAAGTCTTTTCAGTCAAAAGTGATTTTTGTTTTCCTGATCGGCTGGTTAATTCCACAGTTCGGTTTCGGACAGGAAATACTCAATCAGACCGATGCAAATGAAAAAAAAACCGGCCTTTGGAAAGGCTTTCATGAAGATGGAAGTCTGCGATACGAAGGTAGTTTTAGAAATGACAAGCCACAGGGAGTTTTTAGATATTATGATAAATCAGGCAGGTTGAAAGCGACAAACAGCTTTGACGATACCGGGCGAAAAGCCTGGCATAAAGCTTATGATTCAACAGGGTTTTTGCTTGCAGAAGGCATCTATCTGAACCAGAAAAAAGATAGTATCTGGACTTTTTACAGTGCTACTGATAGTGCTGTTATTGCCCGTGAAGCCTATCAGTTCGATAAAAAACATGGCTTATCAGTAACTTATTATCCCCAATCAGGACAGCCAGCTGAAGAATTGCATTACGAAAACGGTAAACTACAAGGTGCCTGGAATAAATACTTTGATGACGGCACACTGATGACTTCGGGTTTTTATGAAAACGGCAAATTAAACGGACCTTTCACTTCCTATCATCCAAATGGTCAAATTAATGTGAAAGGACAATATGAGCATGATCTCCAGCATGGTGTATGGGAGTTCTTTGATGAAGATGGAAATCTGATCAATACGGAGAAATATCAGATGAGAGA
>JAQVGO010000145.1 GCA_028696715.1 Bacteroidales bacterium | reverse complement strand
AAGTTATCGGGCCATACGTTCCTGGTGGGTTAAGTTTTTTGCTGGATGGCACTTTCGACACCAAAGTGAAAGGTCTTAATGATTTTCCGGAGGATGAAATACCTGACGCTATCAATGCTGTTTTTCAGTTTTATCACCTGATGGTAGCTTTTGGAATGTGTTTTATCGGTATCACACTTTTTGGATTGTTTTTGTGGTGGCGCGGCAAATTATTTGAATACCGCTGGTTGTTATGGGTTTTTGTGTTCTCGGTAATATTGCCGCAGTTGGCCAATCAATTTGGCTGGTTTGCCGCCGAAATGGGTCGTCAGCCCTGGGTGGTTTATGGCTTGCTGCGAACTTCCGACGCTTTATCAGCTGTTGTTACGGCAAATCAGGTGTTGTTTTCGCTGATTATGTTCACGCTGATTTATGCTTTGCTTTTTGTGTTATTCCTTTACCTGATGAATAAGAAAATCCAGGCTGGACCTTACGACGAAAGCAATACCGACAGCCGACCCTTGCAGGAAGGGATGGCCGAATCGTTCAAATGATAGTAAACAGCTGGATTAACTTCAGAGTAGTTTACCGAGATTAAAAAACTTACACAATTGACTTAAAATAAAGATATTATGGCTACATTTTTAGGAATAGATTATCCGACACTTTGGTTTTTAGTGGTGGGAGCATTGTTTTCGGGTTACGCCATTCTGGATGGTTTTGATTTGGGAGCGGGTGCCTGGCATTTGTTTTTCAAAAAGGAAGAGAGCAGACGGATTGCTTTAAATGCAGTTGGCCCTGTGTGGGACGGCAACGAAGTGTGGCTGGTTATTGGTGGAGGTGCTTTGTTTGCTGGTTTTCCGGTGCTCTATGCCTCGATGTTTTCGGCTATGTATATCCCGTTTATGCTTTTTTTGGCTGTTTTGATTTTCAGAGCAGTTTCCATCGAGTTCAGAAGCAAGGAAAAGATGAAATGGTGGCGCAATACCTGGGATATTTCTTACAGTGTCTCAAGTATTTTGATGGCTTTGCTTTTGGGCGTGGTGGTCGGAAATATCCTATGGGGAGTTGAATTGGGCCCCAACCACGATTTTACAGGGCATTGGCTCGATTTTCTTAATCCCTATGCTTTGCTGGTTGGAGTAACTACACTGGCTCTTTTTATGATGCATGGTGCTATTTATCTGGCCATGAAAACAGAAGGAAAGCTTTTCGCTAAAGTGAATACCTTATTGAAGCGGTCTATCATTTTCTTTATTGTAACTTACAGTATTGTAACGCTTTTTACGCTGATTTACCTGCCTCACCTCACCGACAGACTTCACGAAAACATTGCGCTGTTTGTTGTTCCCTTACTGGCTTTTTTGAGTATTGCTAATGTGCCACGGCTGGTTAGTAAAGGTAAATATGTGATGGCATTTTTGTTTTCATCACTTACGATGAGCTTTTTGCTGATACTGGTAGCCCTCGAACTCTATCCGGTGATCATCATGTCCACTGTTGATCCGGCTTATGACATCACGGTTTATAATGCTGCTTCTTCAGAGAATTCGCTTCGGATTATGTTGAATATAACAGCAATCGGCGCTCCATTGGTCATTTTTTACACAGTTTTCGTTTACAAAACTTTCTGGGGTAAGGTTAAGCTTGACGAAACGAGTTATTGATCAATATTTTGAATTAAGTGCATTTATTTAACAACCTTATACTTGGTTTCGGCAGGGAAAACCCGTTTGAGCCATCCGGGGATAAGAAAAGCTCCGATAAAGAGATAAGGATAATAGGTTATTAAGCGCCAAAGGAGTGCCAAAGGTACTGCCCAGGCCAGATTGGGAATCAGGTCGCCCAGAAAATCAGAAAATATAAATTCGGCTATACCGCTACCTCCGGGAGTTGGACTTACCAGTAAAATGATCCACATTGTGAGCTGACGCGCATAAATCAGCAAATGATCGAGTAAGTTCAAATGGCTGAAAAAGAATGCCATAAACATAAAATTCACTACCCAATAACGTCCTGTCCAGGAAAGAATTGTGGCCAGAAAGGCCTTGGCCCAATAAGCAAAACTTTTCCCTTTAAGGGCGTGTGAAGTAATGATTAGTTGGTTGGCCAGTTTTCTTACACGCATTCTGAATCTTCTCAAAAACGGCAACAAGAAAACAAACGACAGCAGCCACTTGAAAAAATAAGGATTGAAAAATAAAGTATAAGTAAGGATGAGGGTGTAGAGTAAAATTACGCCATAGCCAAAGAACAGTGCTAATTTAACTCCGGCAGCAAAATCAACTCCATCAGGCGGAAAAATCTGATTACCAAAAAGTAAATACATCACTGGTACCAGTAAAATGAAAAACACCTCATCCAAAAAAATGGCTGTTAAAATCACTGCCGTACTTTTTCCGGAATTGATGCCTTCTTTGTAAAGCACAAAAATTGCCGGTCCCGTTCCTCCAACAACAGAAGGAGAAATGGCAGAACTAAATTCCCACAACATGATTACTTCAAAAGCCTGTTTCCAACTTAACTCACCATCAGTCAGAACTTTGATGCGATACATATAAGCCAGGTCGCGCACTCCCATCATCAGTAGTGCAATGGCCATCCAAAAAAAGGAAGCTGATGTCCAGTTAAAAAATGTGAAAGCTTCCGGATCAAAACTCCTGTAAAGCATCCACGAAGCAGCACCTAAACCAATGAGTATCGGATAGATAATACGACTTGGACGTAAACTTTTACGGATGTCGGACATGAAAACTGCTTTTTTACAAAATTACGAATTCCTGATTGCTGGTGGTAGCTTTGAATAAAACTTTGACGGCTATAATACTTAATGTTATTTCGACCAGAAACACGCCAAATTGACATACATTTTTATTTTCTAATGCCATAATGACTTGTTTTTCTGGTTGGATTGGGTTGTTTTCGGGTGTGGAATAAGTTTTGACTGCAAAAGTTTTGTAAATAATTTTTGAAAATTAACTTAATTAAAGGAGGATACAACATGAACTTAATCAGATTTAATCAGCATCCTGTAAGCATGCTTAACGAATTAATGGAAGATTTTGATCGTAATTTGTTTAGTCGTCAGAATGGTCGTCAGCAAATGACACCAGCAGTTAATATCCGCGAAAACGAAGAAGGCTTTGTTTTGGAAATGGCTGCTCCCGGCATACAAAAGAGCGATTTCAAAATTAATCTTGATAATAACGTTTTAACCCTGTCTGCTGAAAAACAGGAAGAAAAGGAAGAAAACACCGAAAAATTCAACCGCAGAGAGTTCAATTATGGTAGTTTCTGCCGCAGCTTCAGCCTGCCAAAAACCATCAATCTTGATAAGATAAAGGCAGATTACAAAGACGGGATTCTCTTAGTTAGTCTTCCAAAACGTGAAGATGCTAAAGTTGCCGTAAACAGGCAGATTGAGGTGGCTTAATTGCTAACGGAAATCAAAAAAACAAGCGCGACAATTTGTTGCGCTTTTTTTGTTTTTTGCCTTTGATATAAGGGTTACTTCTGCCGAATTAACTTGGGAAAATAAAAGTGATCTAAAGCAATTTTTTCTTAATTTAGCTCGAGAATTTTATGAAATGAAACGAGTTATAACCAGCCTCTTTTTCATCTTGCTTTTGTGTTCTTATCCCCTTGCAGCTCAGGAATCTGAGCAAGACTTCCATGATGCTATCAAGCAGGTAGAATCCCTTGGGGATACACTAGGAATCTCCAGAGCCTGGTATAAATTAGGACGCTATTACGATCAGAATGAACTGCTCGACAAAAGTAATCTTGCGATGCAAAAGGCGTTGTTCTGGGCACAATTGTCCGAAAAAAACAATGCTATCGCTGCTGTATCTAACTATATGGCAGCTAATTACAGTGTGTTGGGTAGAATGGATTCTGCCTTCAAATATTATCAAATCGCTTTGTCGGCAGTGCAAAAGGAGGGAGATAGCCTTAAACTGGCAGTCATACTGATGAATATGAGCGATGATTTTGCTACAAATGCTCAGTTTGTTCAGGCAGTGGATTATGCTTTAAAGGCAATCAAAATCAAAGAACAGGCACGTGATTCATCAAATCTGGCTTACTTTTATCAAAAAGTGGGCGAGATTTACAAACAGGCTGGGGAATTTGATAATTGGGAACGCTATGTGCTAAAAGCTTATCAGTTAAGGGAATGTGAAGATTGTGCTGATGTAAAAGCTTTGGCAGCTATTTACAACGATCTGGGGGGAATAGCCGAAAAGAAGCAGCAATATCAATTGGCCTTGCACTATTACGATACCCTTACAGTCATTGGAATGGAGAATGAATATCCCAATGCTGTAGGAACGGCACTCATTAATAATGCTCAAATTTACAAACTGCAAGGCGAGGTGGATAAAGCATTGCAAACGGCTCAGGAAGCAATCACTTACAGAATCGACTCGCCTTACAAAAATATTGTTACCAATAATATGCTGGCCGATCTTTATT
>JAQVGO010000144.1 GCA_028696715.1 Bacteroidales bacterium | reverse complement strand
CTTGATTCAAATAATACACTGTACTGCATGGATTTTAGATGATTTCTAATTAAAACCTTGCGGAAACCACAATACAATAAATGGCAACTTAAATTATATCAATGTGTTTGGTGTTTTTCAGCAGACCTACAATATAATGGCAGCACCATCGGATGGCACGCGTTGCATTCCGGATGGCGGAGACACGCAAGCGAAAGTGTTGCCACGAAAAAACCCGACAACAAACGTCATCGGGTTTTTCCATCCGTTAAAGGAAGGCTCAGGCAGTGGCAGCCAGAGCTTGAAGCTCAAAGTTCACTTCAAGCAAACTGTTATTGCCGGCTTCAACCGTTATCACTTCCGGCACCAGATAACCTGGTGCATGACAACTCACCGTATAACTACCGGCTGGTAACTCATCAAAGCTAAAGCTTCCGTCTTCGCTTGTAAGCACTACATAACTATGATCTAGTAGATTGATAGTGGCTCCGGCAACCGGCTCATTTGTCACACTATCCTTCACCATACCAAAAATCTCTGCCGGATGCATCACAATATCACGGTTGCGATATTGTGGCTTACGCCTGCGCAGGTTTTGATAACGCTCAACAAACTCCGGCGATCCGGATTGCTGCATCAACACAAAACTATCAAAATGTGTGCGTAGCATATCGTGTAGCTCACTTAGCAGTTTTGTAAGCTGTGTTCGCGAAGCTTTACGCTGCGATTTGGTCATGCTGGTCTGATCTAAATCTGCATCAAATGCCTCTGTTTCATTTCTGAAGGCACTGAGCATTTCGGCATCTATCCCAAGCGCAGCAAGTGCTTCTTGATGGTTTTCCATCCAACCTGTTACGGACAGACTCAAGGCTTTTAGCGCATAAGACCCTCCTATGCGTGCCTGATTATAAGCATGATGCATCTGATTATACAGTTGCGTATCTTCCAGCTGTCTGGAAAGTGCCATCCCTCTGCCTGCCATCAACCTAAGCTGCTCACGCAAATGTCCTCTGCTTTCCTGCTGTACCCTGTAGAATGGTTGCAGGGGTTGCAGCAGCTCGTTGATGCGATTTTCTGCTTCCGTTAGTTTTACATTATAGGCAGTGCGGACTTCCTGATCTGCCGTATTATTCTGAAACAAATTTTCATTTTCATTGAACAACTGTTCAATCATTCTATATTTTTGAAATCTTTCAATCATTGATTTCATGTTATTAAGTATTTAAGGTTTATGTTATTAGAAGACAATCAACCAGATGTGTCTTCTTGGTTATTAATATACATGGTATGCAAAAGCATACTTCTCCTGTGTAACCCTTGTGTTCCACATGAAAATCGCAATCCGTGCCCAGTTGCTGAATTTATTTATTTATTGAATTGGCGGACTAAGGCCTAAGGTGGGTTTGCCTAGCTTGCGTAAATTAACCTTACGCTGATCGTAGGGATACAGGTAGGTATTGACTGGTGTGGGGGGATTAGGTGGCTGAATGTATCTCAACACTTCATATTGCCTGTCACCATTATAATAAATACTTATAATACCTAATTTATACTGTGAAAGGTAGTTATACCAAGATGCCTCTTTTAAAGGTTCGCTGTCTTTCATCGCTTTGTAGAGCAATATCTCCAATTCAGCGGCACTCATCGGCCTGAGCATTCTGGTGTAGCAACCAACACATGACGGCCTCTCTTGCTCGCAGGGTTTGATTGCCTTGCGTGTTTTCCACAGATAGCCGAGCATATGAGTAGCCCGAACCAAAAAGACAAGAAAGCCGTAGAGTGTACTTTGTTTGTTTTTC
This sequence comes from Bacteroidales bacterium, assembly GCA_028696715.1. Classification (GTDB taxonomy): domain Bacteria; phylum Bacteroidota; class Bacteroidia; order Bacteroidales; family F082; genus UBA5536. Next base: position 2,678 of record JAQVGO010000144.1, on the reverse strand, counting down.
ATCCCTCACCCCTCCTTGTTCTTTTAAGGGTTTCCAGCCAGGGCTGATACTGTTGTTCGATGAGGGTGTTGAGTTGCCTTGATTTACTGGTGCTTTTTACATGCAGCATCCTGATAGCCGAAAAAATCAGATTAGGATTACTATAGCAGATCAGTTGCTGGTTGGCTGTGGTGTTTTGCAGCCATACCCGGCTGCGGACTACCAGCGTGTGCTGATGTTTGGTGGCATACCAAAGCAGGTATTGCTCCAGGTAATTCAAAGCAGCAGACCTGCAATGGGCTGGAACTTCCTCCAGCTGATGGGTCTCTACTTCCAGCAACTGCAATTTACCATGAGCTACTGCCTGTTTCACCCATTGCCTGGTCTCTGATTCCCAGTCTCTGGCAAATTGTGCTGCCGTCAACACCGACACGCTACTCAAATCAAGTCTAGTCAGATGGGCACGCACATGTGCATCGTTCAGAAAATCTGACTCCGGTAAAATCAAATTGTTCATAATTTTTAAAGTTGTTTACAAAATCTTCTACGGCCCTACTTCTGGCCATTTTCTTAAAATTCTTTGATTCTGTTTTCATTATGCGATCTTATTAGTTAAACCCTATATTTTATTTCTATAGCTTTTGCTAGCTCTTTTTTTTTCTTACTTGGCTCTTTATCCTTGGCTCTTTTCCTAAGCTGTTAGCTCTTAGTTTTTGGCTATTGGCTTTTTTCCTTTTCCCACCGGTGCTCTCGGCTCGATCACCTTCAACCGTCCTTCGACCTATGGTCATCGAGCGGAGTCGAGATGCCGACTTTCAACAATTCTTCATTTTTCACTTTTCATTTTTAAAACCTCCTCTCCAATTTCTGTTTCAACTGCCGCACTTCCATGCGTAGCAGGTCAGCGGCCTTGCTCAGGCTCACCTGTTCCTTATCCAGTGCCTTGAGCACCATCAGTTCAAAACGGTTGGTCTCTTCCTTACCCTGATAGCTTCCTAACCCTTCTTCCTTTAAGTTATCCGCAATCCAGTTTTTAAAGCTGAGGTGTCTTCTATAACTGATAATGTCACATTCCACACATCGATACATCAGGGCTTGCAGGCTGATGCCATAGAGCTCTTTGATGCTGATCAGCTCATCGAGCAAAACAGATTCACGTTTGCTGCCCAGCAGACTTTGCAGCAAGCTGCAGGGCATCAACGCAGCTCCAGCAAAGCGGTGACAAGCCTTCTCTTGTTCGTCGTTGCTCATATGCTGTTCATCTAATTTGAACAACAGATGGGCCAACTCGTGCAGGGCAGTGAAGCGGCGGCGTTCAATGGTCATTTGCTTATTTAGTATAATGATAGGGGCATCTCCGTTGATAGTGATGGCCAATCCGTCAAAAGCCTCATCGGTATTATCCAGCTCGGCCACTTTGATGTGGTGTTTCTCAAGTAGCCCATAGATGTTGTGCAATCCTTTTTCGCCCAGCTGCCAAGCCTGACGCCATTTGTTTGCTGCTGCTTCGGCTTCATCAGCATTATGAATCATAGTGCCAGCCATGTGATTTACAAAACTACTGTTATACATCAGGAGGCGTTCGGTTTCCAGGTAACGCTCCATAAGTTCAGTAGCTTGGGCCTTGATACTGTCAAGTACTTTTGCCGGCAGGGCACTCTTGGTACGGAATTCTATCTTCTTCACCTCTACCGACACGGGTCGCATAAAGTAGTCGAGTGGTTGTTGCAGCACCCGTGCCAGCTCTTCCAGCACATTCAGGCGGGGCACCATCACGCCCTTTTCGTAGCGCGAAATGGCATTCTTGGATACTTTGTGCTGCATCTGCCCGATCAGCTCGTCCATGGTCAGGCCGCGCATCAGCCGGGCACTTCGCAGTCGTTTGCCTATGGTTTCTCTTTCCATAACTGAGCCTTTTGGGTGGCATCCTGCACCTTATTACAGCAGCTCATTCCTGCTGTTGATAATTGTACGGACACCTGATTTAGTTTCATGCTTTTTTATTTTTTAAATTTGTATCAACTTCCGATCTCAAAACATAATTACTTGTTGACTTGAAAGCAAATTTACTACATTTTGTAAATCATGTCAAGTGATTCTTTTCAACATTTATTGTTGACAAAGTGAATCATAGCAGCAAATAGCACTGTTTACAGGTGTTCTATAAGTTATCAACAAGTTATTAATTTTTTTGTGAGTGGTTTTACGAACTGTTTTATTGATTAGGTTGGGATCTTCAATTTTTGAATCCGCCTGGCGACCAAAGGGAGACATGTCCCAAATCTCATAAACAAAAAACAAAGAACAAACCATAAACCCTCAAACTTTTTCTCCTAAAAAAAATCAATAGACAACCTAAAATATTTCTTATCTTAGCCCCTTCCTAACCAATTACCAATGAAACCCATTTTATTACACCAACGAAAAGCCCTGTATGCATTATTTATAGCTGGCGTTTTCTTTTTATTATCCACCAAAACTTTTGCACAGGCAGATCGCATTCTTGCTGTTCACGACAGTATCCGCAAAGCTTTTGAAGAAGCCAAAGGCAACGACCGCTTCCCCCTGATGATTATTCATGGCGGAGTGCTTCTCCGTTCGGATACGGCTACAGCTTACAAATTAATCAATCAGGGGATTGAAGAATCTGCGAAAATTCAGGATCACCAAACCGTCTTGCTTGGTTATCATAATCTTAT
>JAQVGO010000143.1 GCA_028696715.1 Bacteroidales bacterium | reverse complement strand
TCTTTTTGGGTCCCACCGGCGTTGGCAAGACCTATTTGGCAAAAGTTTTGGCAAAATACCTTTTCGATTCCGAAGATGCACTCGTTCGTATTGATATGAGTGAGTATATGGAAAAATTCGCCGTTTCGCGATTGGTGGGAGCTCCTCCCGGATATGTTGGATACGAAGAAGGCGGACAGCTCACCGAAAAAGTAAGACGTAAACCTTACAGCATAGTACTGCTGGATGAAATTGAAAAAGCCCATCCTGATGTTTTTCATCTGCTGCTGCAAGTGCTGGACGATGGATTGCTCACCGACAGCCTTGGTCGCAGAGTTGATTTCAAAAATACAATCATCATCATGACATCCAATATCGGATCGCGACAACTAAAAGATTTTGGACAAGGTGTAGGTTTTAGCACATCGGCCAAGCAATCCACCAAAACAACTTATGCCACCGGCGTGATTGAGAATGCCCTGAAAAAATCTTTTGCTCCTGAATTTTTAAATCGTATTGATGATGTGGTAATTTTTGAGCCCCTACAACGTGAATCAATTCACAAAATTATCGATATCGAACTCGAACAGCTTTACAAGCGAATTAGCGAGATGGGTTATACTTTGAAATTAACCGAAAAAGCAAAAGACTTCATTGTTGAAAAAGGCTGGGATGAGCAGTTTGGAGCAAGGCCACTCAAAAGAGCCATCCAAAAATATGTAGAGGATTTATTGGCGGAAGAAATTATCAAAACAAAACTGAAAGCCAACGATCAGATTACTGTTGATTACGACAGCAAAAAAGAAGAAGTAATCATCAAAGTGAAAAATCCTGCACAAAAAGCTGTTGCTACAAAATAGTTAACGGCTACAAATATTTCTTCAACCGGTCTGAACAGTTTTTTTGTTTAGGCCGGTTTTTTTATCATTTCATTGGTTACTTTCGCGTCATGAAATTACCAACTGCCCGTCTGATAAAGATAAAAGGACTTGTACAAGGCGTGGGCTTTCGACCCTATGTTTACCGCCAGGCCTTACGTTTTGACATTAAAGGTTGGGTCGAAAATAATAATGAAGGCGTTACCATCCATGCTGAAGCCCTGGAAGATGATTTGGTACATTTTGAAGCAGCATTGAAATCAGAAATCCCTGAAGCTTCAAGCATTAGTGAATTTAGCATTGAAAACATTGATTTATATGATTTTAATGATTTTTCTATACGAAAAAGCAGTAATCTTTCGAATGAGATAACTGAAGTAAGTCCTGATATTGCAGTGTGTCAGGCCTGTCTGAATGACATGACAACACAGCCTCATCGCCAACAATATCCCTTTATTAATTGTACAAATTGTGGCCCGCGATTTTCAATTATTAAAGACCTCCCCTATGACAGGCATCAAACAACAATGCAGGTTTTTAAGCTCTGCAAAACCTGCGAAATGGAGTATTCGACCATCACCGACAGACGATTTCATGCCCAACCGGTTGCTTGCCGGTATTGTGGACCGGCTTATCAAATAAATAATGGAAAACTTTTAACAGACGGGAGAATACTCGCCTCTCAGTTGGCTATGCATATCGAAAGAGGTGAGATTATTGCCCTCAAAGGCATGGGGGGCTATCATTTAATTTGCAATGCTTTAAATGAAAAAACAGTAAAAGAATTACGTCTTCGAAAACATCGGGATGGCAAACCAATGGCCGTACTGGTAAAAGATATTGCGATAGCTTACAAATATTTCTATTTGGCCAATGAGGAAGTCAAACTGCTAACCTCCTGGCGAAGGCCAATCGTGCTTCTCGAAAACAGACTGTCACTGGCACATTCTGTAAGTGCTGGATTATCCCGAACAGGAGTAATTCTGCCTTATATGCCTTTGCATTATCAATTGATGTCGGCACTTAAAACAGATGCCATTGTGCTTACGAGTGGAAATATTTCGGATGAACCTGTAATCATAGATGACAAGGAGGCTAAAGACAGCCTGTCTTCTGTCGCTGACCATATCGTAAGCTATAACCGTGAGATTTATAACCGGACAGATGATTCAGTGGCCTTTGTGGTAAACCAAAAATCAAGATTGATCAGGAGATCCAGAGGGTATGTACCTCAGCCCATAAACCTTGAACTGAATACAGAAGGAATTTTTGCAGCCGGAGCTGAACTAGTCAACACTTTTGCAATTGGCAAGGGAAAGCAAGTAATAATGAGTCAACATATCGGAGACTTAAAAAATGCTGAAACACTGGCATTTTACGAAGAATCTTTTGAGCGATTTAAACGTCTTTTCCGTTTTAAACCTGAATTGTTTGTGTGTGATTTGCATCCAGATTATTTGTCCACGCGATTTGCGCTAGATCAGAACACACAACTTATTCAGGTTCAGCATCATCATGCACACCTGGCTTCGGGCATGGCAGAGCATGGACTGGATGAAAAAGTAATCGGAATCATTTTGGATGGCACCGGCCTTGGGACAGATGGTAACATATGGGGAGGGGAATTTTTGATTGCTGATTTAAATGAGTTCTCAAGGAATTATTACTACGACCCTATTCCGCTTCCGGGAGGCGATCTGGTAACAAAACAGCCCTGGCGTACGGCCTTTTCATATCTTTATCATTATTTCGGACTACCTGTATTTATTGAAGAAGCCGCCATTGATTTGCTTCCTGACGAGAAACAATTGCCCCTACTGATGCAAATGGTTGACCAAAAGATAAACAGCCCGTTGAGCTCAGGAGCAGGACGATTATTTGATGCTGTTTCGGCCTTGCTGGGTATTTGTCGCGATAGTAGCTTTCATGCAGAGGCACCCATGCGTCTGGAAGCAGCCATAAACAAGCAGTGCAAAGGAAAATATCTCTTTGAAATAGCAGATCAAAAAATCAATTTCAGGAAGCTATTTCATCAAATCTTACAGGATATCAACCAAAATGTTTCTGTTGGAGAAATTTCTGCAAAATTTCATAACACCTTAATAGCGATAAACATACACATCTCAAAGTTATTAAGAACTCAATATGACATCAATAAAGTGGTTCTGTCAGGTGGAAGTTTTCAGAATGCCTATCTCCTGGCACAGACCGAAAAATTATTAACTGAGCAAGGGTTTGAGGTATATGGCCAGGAGCAGGTTCCATCCAATGATGGCGGAATTGCCCTCGGACAAATAGCCATTGCTTCAAAAAGAAGACAGCTTGGCTTGTGTTGATGTACTTTCTAATTTAGAATAGTTCTTGATGATTAAGCTATTGACTTATAAACATAAAAGTTATTTTTGCTGCAAAAGCATTTAATATGATTGACAACATACTGTTTATCCTCCTTCATGCTGATCATCATCATTTTCCCGTATCTGCCCCTTTCCTTATTGGCTTACTTGCCAGCATAATGCATGTGGTTTCAGGGCCTGATCACCTGGCAGCAGTAACACCACTTGCCATCGAAAATAAATTAAAATCCTGGGCAATAGGTTTAAGCTGGGGTTTGGGTCATACTTTCGGTATGTTGCTGATTGGGGTGCTATTTATCTATTTCAAGCAATATATTCCGGTAGATGCTATTTCTGCATACAGTGAGATATTAGTAGGATTGGTGCTCATCGGAATTGGGCTTTGGGCATTTTGGCGTATTTTTTTCCGTTCACGAAAGGTTCACGCCCATCCGCACAGTCATACTAATGCTGAAGGCGAAGTATATACCCACGTTCATGCGCATGATCATCCTGCTCAAAATATTCACGCGCATAAACATCCTGACCAGATCAGGCAAAACAGCTTTTCGGCCTTAATCATTGGGTTAATTCATGGGCTGGCAGGTGTTTCTCATTTGATTGGTGTGCTCCCGACCCTTGCGTTTCCTTCTAACTTCGATTCAGCTATGTATCTCACTGGTTTTGGGCTAGGTACGATTGCTGCGATGGTGATTTTTTCTTTTTTGCTGGGATACGTTTCTTATCAGTCAAGCGAAAAGGCCAAGCCTGTAATATTCAAAACGATACAATTCACTGGTGCATTTGCTTCACTGGCAGTTGGCGTCTATTGGATTGCATTAACGCTCTAAAATATGCGATTTATCAGAAAAATCTTGATAATCCTTTTATTTGCTTCGGCTAATCTGTTGTTTGCCCAAGAGGAATTGCCTGTTCAAAGGTGGTATTTGGGTTTAAGCATTGGAGTAGGTACGATGGATATGAATTCTAATTCCATTGACTTAAATGTGATAAATCATACCAATCCGGTAGGTGGAATTTTTGTGCAATACCAGCTAAACGAGCAATTATCCCTCAGATTGGGAGCCGAATTTGACAAGCGCGAATTTGGTTTGCAATTGGGTTATCAGGGGATGCGCTACGACGACACTTCTACCTATGTCTGCTATTCATGCAGCTACGAATACAATATTACATATTCCAACTATTATTTAACTTTTCCACTTCTGTTTCAATACAGTAAATCAACCAATAAGTTTGCCTTTAACTTTAAAGGTGGTTTGTATTATTCA
>JAQVGO010000142.1:1271-4489 GCA_028696715.1 Bacteroidales bacterium | reverse complement strand
ACACCCAAATCAAAAATCCGATCGGTTACGATCGTTCTGAAAGAAGGGAGAAAATCAATATCACAATCCTGTCTCAGGTAATACAAACGGGCTATTTCGCCAATTCTTCCGGGTGTGATTACACCTATCGTAAAAGATGCCATATAGGCTCCAAAAGCCTTTTGAGGCGAATAGTAAAACCCTTCATTTTTAATAATTTGTTGCCAGCGCAAACTCTTAATAGCAAGCACTATAACTACTCCAAACAACGAAATGAGGTAATAAGAAATATCTAATTCCTGTAAGATTGCAGTAAATTCTTTCGGATCGATATCGATTAAACGAAAAAGCACTAAAAGGATCAGTGCAGAGCCAGCCAATTTGATCAATAAACTTCTTGTTTGCTTACTCATCTACAGGTCTTTTCGTTTGATTTTATGTGTAGATTTCTTCCAGATGGTACGGGTTTTCTCAAAAATGCCACCAATAAATTTCGGTGAAAACTGTTCTACCGCCCACCTTGCCATAGCAGTACTCATCAAGATAAACAAACTGCTGATTATCATTTCCATCAAATAACGGGAAACGGGAAAATCTTTGATTTCATAACCAAAATCCGGAACACTTTTACCCATCCATTTCCTGAATTTTATACGAATGAAGCCCCCTCGCTTTTTAAAGTCGTAACCATGCGAATGCATTTTAATAGCCTCTTGTTCAGTAATTTGATCAAAACTGAGCCAGCCGGCATCGATCATTTCCCTAAGCAACTCATCACCCTTTTTGCTCCGGCTGATCACCATTGAAAAACCTTTGCCGCGCTCCTCATAAACAGGCGCCCAGGCATCACCACCCGAAATATCTGTAAATTCATTCGTTAAATCAGTGCAATAGAGGCTGTTGCGCAAAATATGAAAAGGAATCAGGTAGTTGGCATGAAATTTCTTAAGTTCGATCACCCTTCCCGATTTCAACTCAACGCGCATATTTCCAGGCCATTCGCCATAGCGAAAATAAAGTTTGGTGATATTATGGTAATCCTTTTCGCCATGCGTTTTCAAGAAACTGTTCACCGAAGAAAAATGCAAGGTATTTCCATAAAATGGCCCAAAAATATAGCTGATGTTCTTCACCGAAGGATGCTTCATCCGCTGCAATTTCCGAATGGATTGAATCTGAGCAGGAAGCCCTACATAAGCCAATTTTCCATTGAATGCCTCAATCTCTGGCAAAATATCATTGGTCGAACTGATGATGTACTTGCTTTGCGCACCTTGCAAAACTTCTTCAGGAGTGGTAGCAATAAAAGCCTGAGTTAACCAGGGTTCTGTCTTTGACATTCCCAAAACAACTGCTCCATCAATTTTCTGCTGCTTCAGAAGCCAAATTAGGATTGCTGAAATAATTCCCCCTGAGGCTCCTTCATGTCGTACCAAAGCATCGGCGGCATAGCCAATTCCAATGCGTTCGTAAGGCCCAATAAAAGTATGAAAATGAGCGGCGTCCGGATAAAATTCCTTTTGAAATTCAGGAAAATTGAACTGCTTTCCCGGGCAGGCTTCCCAAAGGGTATCGGCTAAGGTGTCATCGATTGGCGAAATGATTTTCGGCAGGTATTTTCCGGTTTTATCCTCAAATACAATTTTACCACCGGACAAGCCAACACAGCTTCCACAGCGGGTGCACAAATGCGACCGCATCACCGATTGGAGTTGATCAATACTTTTCACACACAAAAAATTGACGGATTCCTAATTCTGCTAACAAACTGCCCTGAAAAGCATTGATAATTCGTTCGCCAAACTGCTGCAAAGGCTGCGGCCCAACTGGTATCAAAACCGTTCCTTTATGCAATAGCACTTTCCAACCCGCTTTCCGCATCATTACTTTTACTTCGTTGGAAGGCAAAAAACGATGAGGACCTTCGCCATGTCCGCCAAACAGTTTTGTAAATATTTGATAAGGCACTTCGCTTGTGGCTGGCGGACAACTTAAAACCAAACGGGCATTTTTCGTGCTCACGCGATGCATTTCCTTTAAAAAAGCCAGCGGATCAGCCGCATGTTCGAGCGTTTCGAGACTCAACACCCGATCGAAAGTACCAGTCTCGAATGGCAATTGACTGTAAGTTTCTATTTTTTGCTGAATAATCTGAGGACGAATTTTGGCTGCTTCTGCCATCAAACCGGAAGAGATTTCAGCATTAATTACCGCTATACCAGGATTTTCTCGATGAATAAAATCATCTGCTTCGGCATCACGACTGGTTACATTCAGAACATTTTTTGCATTCTTGAGTCCCAAGTGCTCCATACTTTCGACAAACCGCTGATCATGAGCACTTTTTACCTTGTTATTCTCAGCAACATAAATAGAAGCCACCCGATCCCAATGCGCTTCAACATCCTTGTCGGTCCACCAGTTTTTATGATCTGATTGCTCGTACCGACTCATCAGCTTCGTTTTGTTCGGTTAAGCATTGAAACCTGATCGGCCAGTAGTCCAAAAAAGAAGATAAATACTCCCATCATAGTAATCAAAGTAGCACTATTTGGGAATCTGCCAGCAATAAAATACCCTGCGATTCCCCATAAAATTCCCAAGCCGAAGGTTAAAATACTTGTCGGAAAAAAAAGCTTTAACGGATTGAACAACATAATGATACGAAGCAATAACAAAATCGTTTTTGAGCCATCTTTCATAAATTTTACATTGCTCTGTCTCCCAATTCGTTCTTCGACAACAATGGGAAAAGTTCCTATCGTATATCCTTCTTTCAAAAAAGCAAGGGTTGAAGTTGTGGAAAAGGAAAATCCATTGGGCATGATGTGAAGCATTTCGGTGATCAACTTACGATCGAAACCCCGAAAACCGGAATTATAATCCGGCAGTTTTTGTTCAACCAGAAACTCGCCAATCATGCGGATAAACTTTTTTCCGCTTTGTCTGCGCTTCACTTGGAATGAATCATCGGTACGCTCGCCAATCACCATATCATGATCATCGAGCATTTCGATGAGTGTGTCGATATATTTAGGATCGTGCTGTCCGTCGCTATCGAGAATCACAATTTTATCACCGCTAGCCTTACGGATTCCGGTTTTCAGCGCGGCACCATAACCTTTGTTGACATTGTGCCGAACGCATTTTACAGGATATTCTGAGATAATATCATACGTTTGATCAGACGATCCATCGTCAACATAAATTACTTCGTAGCGATTGTGGTATTGCATTTC
>JAQVGO010000142.1:0-1171 GCA_028696715.1 Bacteroidales bacterium | reverse complement strand
TCAAATCCCGAATTATTATAATATTTCAGGAATAGAATCCCGAATTATTATGGTTTTTCAGGATTACAATCCCGAATAATTCAATTTCTCATCAAAAAAAAGCCTCCAAAATAAATTAGAGGCTTCCATTTTTTGAGTCTTTCGATTAACGTTTCTGATACTGTTCTTCGTAATATTTCAGGTAATTACCCGATGTTACTTCATCGAGCCAGCTTTGATTTTCGAGGTACCAATCGATAGTTTTTCTGATTCCCTCTTCAAACTGAAGTGTTGGCGTCCAGCCAAGTTCTTTCTGCAATTTTGTAGCATCAATGGCATAGCGCAGGTCGTGGCCGGCACGGTCTTTCACGAAGGTGATCAGCTTTTCGGAAGTTCCATCAGCTCTGCCAAGTTTCTCGTCCATAATCTCGCAAACAAGCTTTACGATGTCAATATTTTTCCATTCGTTGTGTCCGCCAATATTATAGGTTTCGCCATCGCCTCCCTGATGAAAAATCACATCAATGGCACGGGCATGATCAACCACATAAAGCCAATCGCGAACATTGAGGCCTTTGCCATAAACAGGCAATGGCTTTTCATTTCTTATATTATTAATTATCAACGGAATAAGTTTTTCGGGAAACTGATTTGGGCCGTAATTATTGGAGCAGTTAGAAATTACAACTGGCAGGTTATACGTATCATGATAAGCCCTTACCAGGTGATCGCTACTTGCTTTTGAGGCCGAATAAGGGCTGTGCGGATCGTAAGGTGTAGTTTCGTAGAAAAATCCTGTATGACCGAGTGAGCCATAAACCTCGTCAGTTGAAATGTGGTAAAAGCGTTTGCCTTCAAAATCGCCCTGCCACTGATGGCGCGCTGCATTGAGCAGGTTGACAGTACCCACAATATTGGCCATAATAAACTCCATCGGATTAGCGATTGAGCGATCCACATGCGATTCGGCGGCCAAATGGATCACGCTATCGAACTGATGCTCCTCAAAAAGAGTCTGCATTTGCTCTCCATCAACGATATCTGCCTTGATGAAATGATAATTTGGCTTATCTTCTACATCTTTCAAATTAGCCAAATTTCCGGCGTAAGTTAACTTATCGAGGTTGTAAATCTGATAGTTGGGATAATTATTTACAAAAAGCCTCACCACATGAGAGCCGATAAATCCGGC
>JAQVGO010000141.1 GCA_028696715.1 Bacteroidales bacterium | reverse complement strand
GGAATGGGCGATGATGCAGTAGAAAACTGGTGCAAAAGTGAAAATATTAGCATAGCTGCCCGCATTCCATACGACAGGCAGTTAGCAGAGCAGTATGCAGCGGCGAAACTTGCCTGGCGCGAAAATGTTGCCCTGAAAAAAGCTTTGGAAGAACTCGCTCTTTTTATACAACAAAAACAGGTTCATTATGCGTGAGATCATTGTGTTATCGGGCAAAGGCGGAACGGGTAAAACCTCTGTAACGGCGGCTCTGGGAGTGTTGGCAGCTGGTAAGGCTGTGATAGCCGATTGCGATGTGGATGCTGCCAATATGCACCTGCTGATGCAGCCGGAGGTGCTTAAAAAGGAGGCTTTTTTTAGTGGCGAGCTGGCAGAAATTGATCCTGAAGCCTGCATCAATTGCGGGATGTGTGAGGAAGTGTGCCATTTTGATGCGGTTCATCAGGATGCAGAGGTTTATGACATCAATCCATTGCGATGCGAAGGCTGTGGCTATTGCGAAGTCGTTTGTCCTACCAATGCCATCAGCATGCATGCGCGCCGTTCGGGCGACTTTTTTGTTTCGACTGCCCGCACAGGCGATCCGATGGCTCATGCGCGTCTGGATGCCGGAGCTGATAATTCCGGAAAATTGGTAGCAAAAGTGAAGGAAGAAGCCAAGAAACTTGCCAATCAGTATCAGCGCGAACTGATTCTGGTGGATGGTGCTCCCGGCATTGGTTGTCCGGTGGTTTCTTCGCTGGCAGGTGCAAATTATGTGGTGTTGGTTACAGAACCTTCTGCCTCGGGTTTGCATGATTTGAAACGGCTGGTGGAGGTGTTGCAAAAATTCAGGTCACAAGCCGGATGCATCATCAACAAAGCTGATTTGAATCCTGATCAGGCAGAGGCTATTCGCAGCTTTTGTTTCGAAAATGGCATTGAAATGCTTGGAGAAATTCCATATGATTCAGCTTTTACAGCAGCCATGATTCAGGGCAAAACTATTGTGGAAAGTGACAATCAGCTCAAACAAATAATGAACAATATTTATATATCTATTCAACATAAAATCAATGTATTATGAGAATTGCATTTACATCCGTTGGGACCAATTGGGATGCGCAGATTGATCCGCGCTTTGGTCGCACGGCCTATTTAGTATTGTATAATGAAGAAACAGAACAGTTTGAAGCTATCGATAACAGTTCGGTTCAGGCAGATGCTCATGGTGCTGGCACAGCAATGGCGCAGCGCATCTATGAGTTGCATCCGGATGTGTTGATCACAGGCAACGGGCCTGGTGACACGGCATCCAAAGCACTCAAAAACCTCCATATGCGCATCTATGTTGAGGCGCATAATATGAGTTTAAAGGAGGCTTACGAAAAATATAAGAAACAGGAGCTCACAGCATTGTAGTCATGAAGGCGTATCATCATCAGCATCGGCGTGGCAGTCATTTGCCAGCTTATTGTGTTTGCTCGCATTGTGGGGCTGCCATCAGGCATGTGCCTGGTGTGCCTTGCACTTCAAGAACATGCCCTGTTTGTGGTAATGCTACTTATAAAAGTTATGAGGAAGTGGCAGCTGAAAAACTTGTTACACTGGAAGTGGAAGAGGAGGAAGATTTTGAGCCTGCAAAACAAAAGCGGGAGGTACAGTTTCCGGTTGTGAATCCTGAAAAATGCACAGCTTGCGGACAATGCATCAGCATTTGTCCGGCAGATTGCATCAGTTTTGTTAACGGAAAGGCTTTTGTGCAGGAAGTGGAGTGCCGCAATTGTCGCATCTGCGTGAGGGTTTGTCCCGAAAATGCTTTCGATATCATTTGATATCAGTTGAGAATTGTAGTAAAGTGTAAATGCGATTTAAATATCTATTAATCAATAAATAAACAGCCAAAAATTCAGGGAAGAATGATACAGCTCTATACCGGAAACGGCAAAGGAAAAACAACGGCATCTATCGGTCTGGCAATCAGGGCGTCAGGAAATGGAATGCGTGTGTTTATCGGGCAATTTGTTAAGGGAATGCCTTACAGCGAACTGGCTGTGATCGAAAGTCTGCCTTTGATTGAAATTCAACAATTTGGAAGAGACTGTTTTATCAAACATGAACCCGAACTTGCTGATATTGAAGCAGCACAAGCCGGCTGGAAGCGCGTCAGGGAAATTATTTCCAGCCATTCGGTAGATATCCTGATTCTGGATGAGTTATGTATCGCCTTGTTTTACAAATTGATAGAAAGCAGTGAAGTAATTGAAACCCTCCGTAATGCTCCGGCTGAAATGGAAATAATCATCACCGGTCGCTATGCCAGTGACGAACTCATAGCGCTGGCCGATTTGGTTACTGAAATGCGATCGATCAAACATTATTATGATAACGGAACTGAAGCCCGCAAGGGTATTGAATATTAATTGAATAAAAACTATTTTAAAATGAAACAAACGGATGTTTTGATTATTGGCGGAAGTGCCGGCGGCATGGTGACTGCCACAACAGGTAAAGCACATTGGCCCGAAAAGTCGTTTACGCTCGTAAAAAAGCAAAAGGATGTAATGGTGCCTTGCGGAATTCCTTACATTTTTGGAACGCTCGAAAGTAGCGAGAAAAACATTATGCCAGTTGACATGATGATGGAAAAGAATGGCGTTGAATCACTTGTGGATGAGGCTGTTGAAATTGATCATAAAGGCAAAAAAGTTCATTTTGCCAGTGGCGAAATCATCGGCTACCAGAAGTTGGTGATTGCCACAGGTTCGGCTCCTGTCAAACCTAAATGGCTCAAAGGTGCTGATTTAGAAGGTGTTTATGTGATTCCGAAGGATAAAGCCTATCTGGATGATATGAAACACAAACTTGGTACTGCTAAAAAAGTTGCTGTAATAGGCGCAGGCTTTATCGGCGTTGAGCTTTCTGATGAGTTGAACAAGAGAGGCTATGAGGTGACCCTGATTGAAAAACTACCTCATATTTTGAATCTTGCCTTTGATGTTGAGCTTTCAGAAAAGATTCATCAGATGCTCACCGATCGCGGAGTAAGGGTGATTACAGGTGTCGGTATCAAGGAAGTTGGGGGCAGCAAGCAGGTTGAAAAAATAACACTGGAAGATGGACAAGTGTTTGAAATGCATGCTGTTGTGCTCTCGATGGGATATCGTCCGAATAGTGAACTGGCACAAAAGGCTGGTATCCATGTAGATGAGGACGGATTTATTTCGGTGGATGAATATATGCGCACGCACGAGCCGGATGTTTTTGCTGTTGGCGATTGTGCCCAGAAGCGCGATTTTGTTACCCGCCGCAGGGTACCTACCATGCTGGCTTCCACGGCCTGCGCCGAAGCCCGTATTGCCGGGATGAACCTCTTTAACTTGCATGTGGTCAAGACTTTTTCGGGTACCATTGCGATTTATAGTACCGCTATCGGAGATACGGGTTTTGGAACTGCTGGCGTTACCGAACAACGTGCTCAGGAGGAAGGAATTGAATGTATGTCGGCACTTTTCGAAGGCGTTGATCGTCACCCAGGAAATTTGCCTGATACCAAAAAACAAATCGTAAAACTGGTTACAGCCAAACATTCCGGCGTGATCATCGGAGGTGAGGTGATTGGCGGCCTCGAGGCTGGCGAACTTACTAATGTGATTGGTTTAGCCATTCAAAATCGTATGACGGTAAATAATTTACTGGGTATGCAGATTGGCACACACCCCTGTCTTACAGCCTCTCCGGCGGCATATCCGCTGATCAAGGCTGCCGAAATGATTGCCATCAGAATGTTGAGGGGTAAATAATATTTAAGATACCTTAAATGGTGCAGGTTAGATCCTGTAGTTGTTTTTGGGTTTTTGGTTTTGGAGGCGGGAGTGGGGACTCCCGCCTTTTTTCGTTGTTGTAGTTGGCAGCAAGTAAAATGTACAACATGAAAATGAATTTATTGGTGTTATTCTGAACGAGTATAGTGTATAAATTATTGATATTCACTGATTATTAAGAAAATGCTTTTCATTGCTTAAACAATTATTCATTTGAATTGTCTTATAGTGCAAAATCAAAACTATGAATTTCAAAGCCTTCACTTTATTGCTGATATCCAGCCTTTTCGTTTTGTTACTGACTTCCTGCAAAAAGGAAAATGAAGATCCAAAGCTATCCACTTTGCAGATTGATATGCTTCACTTCGTTAAAAATGACATTTTGAAATTCAATGAATTGATTTACGAAAATGAGTTTGGCAATCAATACAGCGTTTCCCGTTTGCAATATTTCGTTTCTGATTTTGAGTTGGTGCATGAAGATGGCCGAACCTTCAAAATAGATACTGCGTTTTATGTGGATGGCCTTGTGCCGGAGACGCAAAGTTTGGAAACCAATTTTCAAATTCCTTATGGTAACTATACGGCCATCCGTTTTGTTTTTGGTTTGGATGAAGCCCGAAACACCAATGGTGCCTATCCCAATTCTCCCGAAAACAATATGGAGTGGCCCATTCCGCTTGGCGGAGGCTATCATTATATGAAGC
>JAQVGO010000044.1 GCA_028696715.1 Bacteroidales bacterium | reverse complement strand
AACAGTATTCACCTACAAGTAGTAATTAATGACAAAGAAAAACAGCATACCCGTTCGGTACTCGGGACAGCACTTTACCATTGATCAAGAACTAATTAAAGATGCGATTGATCAAGCAAATCTAACGCAACACGATACTGTATTGGATATTGGTGCAGGCAAAGGGTTTTTTACAGTCCAATTATTGAAGAATGCCAATAAAATAATTGCCATCGAGAATGATCTCGCTTTGATTAAGTATTTGCGCAATAGATTTTCAAATAGTCAAAGTGTTCAAATTGTTGGGTGCGACTTTAGGTCATTTACAATTCCTAATTACCCTTTCAAAGTTGTGTCAAACATTCCTTACAGGATTACTTCGGAAATATTCAAAATTTTGATGTTTGATAACATTGAAAACTTTTTGGGTGGTTCAATCGTACTTCAATCTGAACCGGCCAAAAAGATGATTTCAAACAGAATTCACAATCCTATCACAGTTTTTTATCAGACTTTTTTTGATATAAAACTCTTATATGAGGTAAACCCTGAAAGTTTTTTGCCACCTCCTACTGTTAAATCTGCCTTGCTGATTATACATAGAAAGCAGACATCATTAGACTATGAACTTAAAGGTAAATACCTGGCTTTTATCTCATTTTTCTTAAGGAAACCTGAAATGTTAGTTAATACAGCCTTAAAGATACTATTCAGAAAGAATCAAATCAGAATTATTTCTAAGAAATTTGGTGTAAATCTAAACGCTCAAATTTTTTGTTTAACCCCAAATCAATGGAAAAATTGTTTCCTGGAAATGCTGAAAATTGTTCCGGAAAAGTTTCACCCTTCATAAATTATTTCGATTATGCCAAGGTCTGTCGGTTTTTTAGTTTTTCCAATATTTTGTATTTGAGCCAACAATTAATATGTACATGTTTACCGTTAGATGTCTGGCTTTTTTCATGCTGGGCTTAAACATGTATGTGTTCAAATAATCCGGAATTTTGAAAGATTGAAACCCCTTTTAATCGTCAATGATTGCAAGTTGGTCGCGCATATCAACTTTCAACTCCAGTACCTGATTGTTTCGACGAATCAATAAGGTGAGTGGTGTGCGCGAAGGACGTCTGAACAATCCTCTTACTTCCGAAAGACTTAATCTGTGTATTTCTCGATCATTGATTTTCAAAAGCACATCGTTCAATTGAACACCTGCTTTCATGGCCGGTGAATCGTCCCAAAGATGCATAACTTCATATTGTTGAAATGGATATTGGGATTTGATTATTTCCATTCCTGTGATATTATAGTTGAAATCAGCTTTGTAGTTTCCGTTTGGCTTTATGTACAGCATTTTTTTGTCCATGTCGATGAAGTAGTTGAAACGGGCTAGCAGCTCAGAGCCTAAGGTGCCATCGCGGTCGGAGTTTAGGTAAATCTCAGAAATGGTGCTCGAATCAGGGAAGGCAACAATAGGATTTTGAAAACAATAATCTTCCAGGCAGATGCGAGGTATTCGTGCCAGATGACCCCTTATTTCCCCACTAAAACCTTCGCCAATACGTGCTTTTACCTTATTTTTTGGCAAATGATCGCCTTTACTGGTTTTGAACCATGCATTCAGCTGGGCTCCTGAATCAATAAGCATTTTAATTGTGCGTGTTTGGCCATGCTCATCAAGCATAGTCATGGTCAGATAGATTTTATTGTTTTCGATCAGGAGCGGACAGGAGATATAATTGCGGGGAGGTGTGAAGCCTTCTGAGTGATAAAAACGGAGGCGGCTTGCGGTATAATTCACCTCCACAACATGATGCTCCATTATGGCGTTTCCCAATAGTCCGTTTATTTTGCGCCCGTTTTGTGCCGAAAGGCCAAAAATATCTTCTTCGATGACATAAATAGTTTTGTCATGGAGTTGTTGCTTCCCCAGCGAAAGCTCGTTATTTGAACTAACCAGTGCATAAACAGATTTGCCCTCACCAAGTCCGTAAATGGCTTGCCTTTTCTCTAATTGGATGTTAATACTGTCCTCTTCATACAATTCAGTGATAATGGTATGACGCACCCCTGTATCAAATATCAATTCCAGTAATGGCCCACCGTTGATGCTGGTTTGAACAACAATATAAGTTCCCGACATTTTGAATGGGATAGAGGCAATAGGGCGCGATCGTCCAATTGCAGTACTGTCGAAGGAAAGCAGCAATACTAACAGCAAAAAATATAAATTGAAATAGCCGGCCTTCATGAGATGTTTGCTTGTT
Source organism: Bacteroidales bacterium (assembly GCA_028696715.1). Classification (GTDB taxonomy): domain Bacteria; phylum Bacteroidota; class Bacteroidia; order Bacteroidales; family F082; genus UBA5536. The sequence continues at coordinate 17,714 of JAQVGO010000044.1, read as the reverse complement.
ATATGACACAAATATAATAGAAATCGTAGTCGGTAGATTTTTCAGTTATAATAGGGGAGTTCAGTTGTCCAAAATTTGTTCTTCATTTTTTTAATTCCGATTCAACTGTGTCAGGCATTTATGGTTTTGATTAAGGTCATTCAATCTGTCATACAATAAAATAGCAGTTAAAGTTGTGAAGATTATCTTTTTGCCTAAAATCATATCTTTCTCGATTTGATAAGAAGTTAATTTTGTTTTGAACATGTTCTGCAATGGCTTGTTTATCTAAGAAATATAAAACCGAATTTTATGGCAACAATAACACTCAAAGGAAATCAGATTCACACAGTGGGCAATCTGCCGGCAAAAGGCAGCAAAGCAACTGATTTTAAACTAGTTAAGACTGATCTTTCACAGTTAAGCCTGGATGATTTGAAAGGAAAGAAAGTAGTATTTAACATTTTTCCCAGCCTGGATACTGATGTTTGTGCAGCATCGGTGAGGAGGTTCAATCAGGAGGCCTCAAATCTCGAAAACACAGTAGTTGTTTGTGTTTCAAAAGATTTGCCTTTTGCACACAATCGTTTTTGCAGCACTGAGGGCTTGAATAATGTAGTTAATGCTTCCGACTTTAGGGATGGCAGCTTTGGCGAGAAATACGGTGTAACTATTGCAGATGGACCCTTGGCCGGCTTACATTCGCGTGCCGTAGTTGTGTTGGATGAAGAAGGAAAAGTTGTTTACACCGAGCAAGTTCCCGAAATTGTAGAGGAGCCTGATTATGAAGCAGCATTAATGGCTGTGAAATAAGCATTGATTTATAAACAAAAAGGTGAAGTTAATTGGATTAGCTTCACCTTTTTTTATGTCGTAATTGTTTGTAGTTATGCTTCTGCAGTCGGTCCGCCCAAATTGAAGGGTATGTTTTCATGGGCAGGAGCATCTTTTATCGGGCCATGAACTGACTCATATTTCTTTAAGTTATCGGCCAAAGCTTTAAATAGTCGTTTAGCATGTTCCGGAGTCAGGATGATTCTTGATTTTACTTTTGCTTTTTGTACGCCGGGCATCAGCTTGGCATAATCAATGATAAACTCTGAGTGCGAATGGGTGATGATAGCCAGATTGGAATAGATACCTTCAGCTACTTCTTCACTCAATTCGATACTCATTTGATTTTTAGTTTTTTGTTCAGCCATAATTATTGGTGTTAAAAAAGCAGGTAGGTCTGCTGCTTAAGCAACGTCCTACCTGCTTTAAATGTTATTGAAAATATTTATTTTTTCTCAACTTCCGGTTTCAAAGTGCGGGATGCTGCTTCCATCACGGCATCGTACTCAGCACGTGAACCTACGATCAAATCTTCGTATTCGCGCAGGCCTGTACCGGCAGGAATCTTATGCCCAACGATCACATTTTCTTTCAAGCCCATCAGCTCATCTGACTTGGCATTGATAGAAGCTAAGGTGAGCACCTTGGTTGTTTCCTGGAACGAAGCGGCTGAGATAAAGCTGTTGGTTTGCAGCGAGGCGCGTGTAATACCCTGCAATACCTGGAAGGCTGTAGCAGGTTTGGCTTCACGGGCTTCAACCAGTTTTTTGTCCTTTCGTTTCAGCAGTGAGTTCTCATCGCGTAGTTTACGGGCAGTGATAATTTGTCCTTGAAGGAGGTTATCAGAATCGCCCGGATCGATGACAACTTTTTTGCCAAAGATTTCATCGTTTTCTTCCTGGAAATCAATTTTGTTAATTAATTCACCTTCGAGGAAACGGGTATCACCCGGATCTTCCACTTCTACTTTGCGCATCATTTGTCGCACAATTACCTCAAAGTGCTTATCGTTTATCTTCACACCCTGCAATCGATATACTTCCTGTACTTCGTTTACGATATATTCCTGAACCTTCATTGGTCCTTTGATCGACAGTATGTCCGAAGGAGTGATAGCACCTTCCGAAAGTGGAGTACCGGCTTTTACGAAGTCGTTTTCCTGAGCCAGAATCTGCTTTGAGGTTGCGATAAGGTAGCTTTTTTCTTCTCCGGTTTTTGAAGTTACGATAACTTCGCGGTTGCCACGTTTTAGCTTTTTGCCAAACGAAACAACACCATCAATTTCAGAAACTACCGCAGGCTCAGAGGGATTACGTGCCTCAAACAGCTCGGTTACGCGTGGCAAACCACCGGTGATGTCACCCGATTTACCAATAGCACGCGGAATCTTGACCAACATACCTCCGGCTTTGATCTGATCGCCTTCGTCAACAATGATATGGGAGCCTACTGGGATATCGTAAGCTTTGACAACTTCATTGTTTTTGTCGAGAATCTTGATTGTCGGATTCTTGGCACGTTGACGGGTTTCGATGATTACCTTTTCGTTATAGCCGGTTTGTTCGTCCGACTCGATGCGATAGGTAACGCCTTCGATGATATTTTCAAAGCTTATTTTTCCTTCATATTCCGAGAGAATCACAGCATTGTATGGGTCCCAGTCGCTGATAAAATCACCTTTTTTAACTTCGCTGCCATTTTTAATATAAAGATTGGCACCATAAGGTATGTTGGATGATGTGAGGATTACGCCTGTTTTCTTATCTATAATCTTCATTTCAGCGGAGCGCCCTAATACTATTTCATAGTCTTTTCCATCTTTGCTGAAATCAACTGAGCGCAGTTCATCTATTTCGAGGACACCATCAAATTTTGCTTCAATCTTCGATAATACTGCAACGTTGGAAGCAGTACCCCCAACGTGGAAAGTACGCAAAGTAAGCTGTGTACCAGGCTCACCAATAGATTGCGCTGCGATTACACCAACTGCTTCACCTTTTTGTACCAGCTTGCCCGAAGCCAGGTTACGGCCATAACAATTGGCACAAACACCTCGTTTTGATTCGCAGGTAAGTACCGAGCGAATTTCAACCTGTTCGATGGGTGATTCTTCGATGATCGCTGCAATTTCTTCGGTGATTTCTTCGCCTCCCTGAATGATCAGCTCACCAGATTGCGGATGATAGATGTCGTGTAAGGCTACACGCCCAAGGATACGATCGTAAAGTGTTTCAACAACCTCTTCGCTTTTCTTGAGGGCAGAAATTGTAAGTCCGCGTAAAGTTCCACAGTCTTTTTCGGTGATCACCACATCCTGTGCCACATCAACCAAACGACGTGTGAGGTAACCGGCATCTGCTGTTTTCAGAGCTGTATCGGCCAAACCTTTACGGGCACCGTGGGTTGAGATAAAGTACTCAAGTACCGAAAGCCCTTCTTTAAAGTTTGACAAAATCGGATTTTCGATGATTTCGCCTCCTGAAGCACCAGATTTTTGCGGTTTTGCCATCAGACCACGCATACCAGACAGCTGACGAATCTGTTCTTTTGATCCCCTCGCTCCTGAATCCAGCATCATATAAACCGGATTGAATCCCTGATCGTCCTGCGAAAGTTGTTGCATCACAGTGTTTGTGAGGCGGGAGTTGGTGTGTGTCCAGATGTCGATAATCTGGTTGTAGCGTTCGTTGTTGGTGATGAAACCCATATTGTAGTTGGCCAGCACTTCCGAAACTTCTTCATTTGCCTGGGCAATGAGTTCTTCTTTAACAGTCGGGACCATCACATTTCCCAGGTTAAAGGAAAGTCCTCCTCTGTAAGCCATCTGGAAGCCAAGGTTTTTGATATCGTCAAGGAATTGTGCAGCAGCAGCTGTTCCAAGGCGTTTCACCATATCACCAATGATATCGCGAAGTGATTTTTTGGTCAAAAGTTGATTTACAAAACCGAACTCTTCAGGCACCACTTCATTGAATAACACACGCCCAACCGAAGTTTCGAGCATGGTCTCAACCAGTTTTCCTTTTTCGCGAATCTTGGTTTTTACATACACAATCGCATGGAGATCAACGCGTTTTTCGTTGTAGGCAATGATAACTTCTTCGGATGAATAGAATTTTTTGCCTTCACCTTTTACAGGATGCTCTTCTGTGCTCTTTCTGGGTTTGGTGATGTAATACAGGCCCAAAACCATGTCCTGCGAAGGAACTGTAATTGGTGCGCCATTAGCCGGATTCAGGATGTTGTGCGAGGCCAGCATCAGAATTTGAGCTTCCAAAACTGCTGCATTGCCCAGTGGCACGTGAACAGCCATCTGGTCACCATCAAAGTCGGCGTTGAAGGCCGTACAAACGAGTGGGTGAAGCTGAATGGCTTTACCTTCGACCAGCTTGGGCTGGAAAGCCTGGATACCAAGCCTGTGAAGGGTAGGAGCACGGTTGAGCAAAACGGGATGGCCTTTCAAAATGTTTTCGAGGATATCCCAAACGACAGGGTCTTTTCTGTCAACTATTTTTTTGGCCGATTTCACTGTTTTCACAATGCCTCTTTCAAGCATTTTACGAATAATAAAAGGCTTGAAAAGCTCCGAAGCCATATCTTTTGGCAATCCACATTCGTTGAGGTTCAACTCGGGGCCTACCACAATTACCGAACGGCCGGAGTAGTCAACACGTTTTCCAAGCAGGTTCTGCCGGAAACGGCCTTGTTTACCTTTCAGGCTGTCGCTGAGTGATTTAAGTGGTCTGTTTGATTCTGTTTTTACAGCACTTGCTTTGCGGGAGTTGTCGAATAATGAATCAACTGCTTCCTGAAGCATACGTTTTTCGTTACGCATGATCACATCAGGTGCTTTGATTTCGATCAATCGTTTCAACCTGTTGTTGCGAATGATGACCCTGCGATACAGGTCGTTGAGGTCGGAAGTGGCAAAACGTCCGCCATCGAGTGGCACCAAAGGCCTGAGTTCGGGTGGGATAACCGGAACTACTTTCACGATCATCCATTCCGGACGATTTTCGATACGAGACCTGGCATCGCGGAAAGCTTCAAAAACCTGAAGACGCTTGAGTGCGTCGGCTTTACGCTGTTGTGATGTTTCTGTGTTTGCTTTATGACGCAAATCGAACGAAATCTTGTCCAAATCAAGGCCTGCAAGCAAATCATGGATGGCTTCGGCACCCATTTTAGCGATAAACTTATTCGGGTCTTCATCTGGAAGATGCTGGTTGTCAGCTGGCAGGGCTTCAACAATATCGAGGTATTCTTCTTCAGTGAGGAAATCCATGTATTGAATGCCATCCTGCTCTTTGATACCAGGCTGGATTACAACATAACGTTCGTAATAAATGATCATGTCGAGCTTCTTGGTTGGAAGGCCAAGCAAAGCTCCTATTTTATTTGGGAGAGAGCGGAAATACCAGATATGTGCAACCGGAACAACGAGTTGAATATGTCCCATGCGTTCGCGGCGAACTTTCTTTTCTGTTACCTCAACACCACAACGGTCGCAAACAATGCCTTTATAGCGAATACGTTTGTATTTTCCGCAATGACATTCCCAGTCTTTTACCGGGCCAAAAATTCGCTCGCAGAACAAGCCATCACGTTCGGGCTTATAGGTGCGGTAATTAATGGTTTCCGGTTTCAATACCTCGCCACTTGAGCGTTCCAGAATTGCTTCCGGAGAGGAAAGACTGATCGTTATTTTAGAAAAGCTGCTGTTTGTATTGTCTTTTCTGAAAGCCATAAATTTGGATCTGTTTAGTTAAAAGAACGGTTAAGTACAGCCCTCATCCGAAGGCTGTACATGATATCATTAGTCGAAGGTAACTTCGAGGCCTAAGCCACGCAGCTCGTGGATTAGCACATTAAATGATTCCGGTATTCCGGGCACTGGCATATTATCGCCTTTCACGATGGCTTCGTATGCTTTGGCACGGCCTACCACATCATCTGATTTTACTGTAAGAATTTCCTGTAAGATATTGCTGGCACCAAAAGCTTCGAGTGCCCAAACCTCCATCTCACCAAAACGCTGACCACCAAACTGTGCTTTACCACCCAGTGGTTGTTGTGTGATCAATGAATAAGGTCCTATCGAGCGGGCATGCATCTTGTCGTCAACCATATGGTGAAGCTTCAACATATAAATGTAGCCTACAGTTGCCGGCTGATCAAAACGTTCACCCGTTCCGCCATCATACAAATAAACACTTCCGTTTTCGGGTAAGCCGGCTTTTGTCAGGTAGTCGTTTATTTGATCAATGGAGGCACCATCAAAGATAGGCGTAGCAAATTTCACACCTAACTTTTTGCCAGCCCAGCCAAGTACAGTTTCATAAATCTGTCCGAGGTTCATACGGGAAGGTACGCCCAGCGGATTCAATACAATATCTACTGGTGTTCCGTCTTCGAGGAAAGGCATGTCTTCTTCACGCACGATACGTGCTACAATACCTTTGTTCCCGTGACGTCCGGCCATTTTATCTCCAATATTGAGCTTGCGTTTTTTGGCCACATAAACTTTAGCCATTTGCACGATACCATTCGGAAGCTCATCGCCAACACTGGCAACAAACTTCTTCCTGTTGTAAATGCCCAGGATCTCTTTATATTTGATATTGTAATTATTGATCAATTGCTTGATCATTTCATTACGTTCCTTGTCAGTCGTCCATTTGTTTGGATTCACGTTCAAATAGTCAATTCCCTGTAGAATTTTTTGCGTGAATTTGGCTTTTTTCGGAACAACTTCTTCTTTAAAGTTATTAAAGACACCCTGACTTGTACGACCATTCAGTAATACCGTAAGCTTATCAATCAGTTTGTTTTTGAGTATAGTTGACTCTTTGTTCTGATTAGCATCCAGATCACTAATGATGTCTTTGTCTTTAACTTTTGATTTACGGTCTTTGATAACCCTGGAGAATAGTTTTTTATCAACCACCACACCTTTCATTGATGGTGGTGCTTTGAGCGAAGCATTTTTCACGTCACCGGCCTTGTCGCCAAAGATAGCTCTGAGGAGTTTTTCTTCGGGTGTGGGATCGCTTTCGCCTTTAGGGGTGATTTTTCCAATCAGGATATCGCCTTCGTTCACCTCTGCACCAATACGGATCAAACCGTTTTCGTCCAGATCTTTGGTTGCATCAGCACTTACGTTGGGGATATCATTGGTAAGTTCTTCAATGCCACGTTTTGTATCGCGCACTTCCAAACTAAACTCTTCAATATGCACCGAAGTGAAGATATCTTCCTTGACGATTTTTTCGCTGATAACGATGGCATCCTCAAAGTTATAGCCTTTCCAGGGCATGAAAGCCACCATCAGGTTGCGGCCAATGGCCAGTTCGCCATTTTCAGTTCCGTAGCCTTCACAGAGCACCTGTCCTTTCGAAACCTGTTGGCCACGTTTGACGATGGGTTTAAGGTTTACGCTGGTATTTTGGTTGGTACGGGCATATTTGGTCAGGCGGTAAGTTTTGATGTCATCATCAAAGCTAACCAGCTTTTCTTCGTCAGAGCGATTGTAACGAATGGTAATTTTTTCTGCATCAACGAATAGTACTTCACCTTCGCCTTCGGCATGAATCAGCACACGACTATCGCGAGCTACATTACCTTCAATTCCAGTTCCTACAATAGGTGCTTCGGGCCTCATCAATGGAACAGCCTGACGCATCATGTTTGAGCCCATAAGGGCACGGTTGGCATCATCGTGTTCGAGGAATGGGATGAGAGAAGCTGCTATCGAAGCAATCTGGTTGGGGGCTACGTCAATAAGGTCAACCTTTGTGCGATCGATAATTGGATAGTCAGCCAGATAACGTACTTTTACGTTCTCTTCGAGAAATTGACCAGTTTCGCTTATTGGCGTACTTGCCTGGGCAATAATTTTATCTTCTTCTTCTTCGGCACTCAGATAAATTGGGTCTTTCTTCATGTCGATCTTACCTTCATCAACTTCGAGGTAGGGTGTTTCGATAAAGCCAAGTCTATTGATCTTTGCATAAACACAAAGTGAAGATATCAATCCGATATTCGGACCTTCGGGTGTTTCGATCGTACACAACCGACCATAGTGTGTATAGTGTACATCGCGCACCTCAAATCCGGCACGCTCGCGCGACAAACCTCCTGGTCCCAAGGCAGAGATACGTCTTTTATGCGTAACCTCCGACAGCGGATTGGTTTGATCCATGAATTGCGACAGCTGATTGGTGCCAAAGAATGAATTGATAACAGAGGACAATGTTTTGGCGTTGATCAGGTCGGTAGGTGTAAATACCTCATTGTCACGAACATTCATACGTTCGCGGATGGTCCGTGCCATACGGGCCAAACCAACTCCAAACTGACTGTAAAGCTGTTCGCCAACCGTACGGATACGTCTGTTACTGAGGTGGTCAATGTCGTCCACTTCAGTTTTGCTGTTGGCAAGCTCAATCAGGTATTTGATGATTGAAATGATGTCTTCTTTGGTAAGAACCTTGGTATCTTCAGCTATCGACAAGTTAAGTTTCCTATTGATCCGGTAACGACCAACTTCTCCCAAATCATAACGTTTATCAGAGAAGAATAATTTTTCGATGATACCCCGTGCTGTTTCTTCATCAGGCGGTTCAGCATTACGCAACTGTCGGTAGATAAACTCAACAGCCTCTTTTTCGGAGTTAGCGGTATCTTTCTGAAGTGTGTTGAAGATGATGGAGTAATCAGCAGTATTGAAATCTTCGCGATGGAGCAATACAGTTTTAACGCCTGAATCAACAATTAGGTCGATATGCTCGTTATCCAGTATTGTTTCTCTTTCGATGATTACTTCATTACGTTCGATAGAAACAACTTCACCGGTATCTTCATCCACAAAATCCTCAATCCATGATCGTACCACACGGGCCGCCAGTTTGCGACCCAAAACACGTTTCAGTCCGGCTTTGCTCACCTTGATTTCTTCGGCCAGATTGAATATTTCGAGAATATCTTTATCTGTTTCAAAACCGATTGCTCTCAGTAGTGTAGTTACGGGGAGTTTCTTTTTCCGATCAATATAGGCATACATTACGTTGTTGATATCGGTCGAAAACTCCATCCATGATCCTTTGAAGGGAATGATTCTGGCTGAGAAAAGGGTAGTTCCGTTAGCGTGTTTATGCTGTCCGAAGAACACCCCGGGAGAGCGGTGTAGCTGTGAAACCACAACACGTTCGGCTCCATTGATAATAAAGGTGCCTTTGGGCGTCATATAAGGGATCATTCCCAGGTAAACGTCCTGAACGATGGTTTCAAAGTCTTCGTGCTCGGGGTCGGTGCAATAAAGCTTTAGCTTGGCTTTCAGCGGCACGCTGTAAGTTAGCCCACGCTCAATACACTCTTCTATTGCGTAGCGAGGCGGATCAATAAAATAGTCCAGGAATTCGAGTACAAAATTATTTCTTGCATCGGTAATGGGAAAATTTTCAGCGAAGACTTTAAAGAGTCCTTCATTTTTTCTGTTTTCAGGGTTTGTTTCCAACTGGAAAAAGTCCTGAAAAGACTGTAGCTGAATATCCAAAAAATCCGGGTAATCTAATTGATATCCGGTTGATGCAAAACTGATTCTTTCCGAAGTTTTTTCTGCCAAGGTCTTAAGTTTTTAGTGCCTGCCAGAGGCAGACAGGGTAAGGATAAAAAGAATTTACAAACCAAACCGCAAAACAGGCGCAAAACCTCTACCTCATAAAGCTGAGATAGAGGTTGTTTGCCAGATGTTTTGTGGAAAATAATCCTTCTTACTTAACTTCAACCTCTGCACCAGCTTCTTCAAGTTGAGATTTAAGTGCATTGGCTTCGTCTTTGCTCACACCTTCTTTAATCGCTTTAGGTGCTGAGTCAACCAATTCTTTGGCTTCTTTTAATCCAAGGCTTGTGAGTTCTTTTACAAGCTTAACAACAGCAAGCTTAGAAGCACCAGCCGATTTAAGGATTACATCGAATGAAGTTTGCTCTTCTACTGCAGCGGCATCGCCACCACCAGCACCAGGAGCAGCAACTGCAACTGCAGCAGCAGCAGGCTCAATGCCATATTCTTCTTTCAGGATTGTAGCCAATTCATTGACTTCTTTAACAGTAAGATTTACTAATTGCTCTGCGAAAGCTTTCAAATCTGCCATTTTATTTTCGGTTTAAGTGATTTTTACAATTTATTTTTCTTATGAATGCTAATCATTCTGTGAGACTATTCTGATTTTTCTGAGAGTGTTTGTAATATCCCACTCAGTTTGTGGCCACCTGACTGCAGGGCACCCACCACATTTTTAGCTGGTGATTGCAACAATGCAATAAGATCGGCAATAAGCTCATTCTTTGATTTGATGCTGATGAGGAAATCCAATTGGTTGTCGCCAATATAAACAGATTCTTCAATATAAGCACCCTTAAGAATGGGTCTGTCTGAGGTTTTACGAAACTCTTTAATCAGTTTGGCAGGTGCATTACCAGCTTCGGCAAACATTACCGAGGTAGCACCTTTGAGAATGTCGTACAGTTCACTGTATTCTTTGCCGGCATTCTCCATTGCTTTACGCAGCAAGGTATTCTTAACCACAACAAGCTTTATGTCGCTTCTAAAGCACAACCTGCGGAGCTGACTGGTCTTTTCGGCATTAAGCTCTGAGATATCAGTCAGGTAGAAGTTGTGATTTTCGTTAAGTTGCTGCGTCATGGATTCGATGACGGCCTGCTTTTCTTCTTTTCTCATGTCGTTAACTTCCTTTTAGTTAGCTGCTGTAACTGATTTCAAATCAACTTGAATACCAGGGCTCATCGTGCTGGAAAGAAAGATACTTTTTACGTAAGTTCCTTTGGCTGCTGATGGTTTTAATTTGATAATTGTAGTGATAAGCTCTTTGGCATTATCATAAATTTTATCTTCATTAAAACTAACTTTAGCTACGCCAGCATGGATAATGCCATACTTGTCAACCTTGAAATCGATTTTCCCAGCCTTTACTTCCTGAACTGCTTTAGCTATTTCCATTGTAACGGTGCCTGTTTTTGGGTTCGGCATTAAGCCGCGCGGTCCGAGGATACGGCCCAGCGCACCCACCTTAGGCATTACGTTAGGAGTGGTAATAACTACGTCGATATCGGTCCAGCCATCTTTGATTTTCTGAACGTATTCGTCCAAACCAACAAAGTCAGCACCAGCGTCTTTGGCTTCCTGTTCTTTTTCAGGGCCACAAAGCACCAAAACGCGCATCGTTTTCCCTGTTCCGTGAGGTAAGGTAACTGAACCACGAACCATTTGATTGGCTTTACGTGGATCAACACCCAAACGCACATTCAGGTCAACCGAAGCGTCAAATTTGGTATAGGTGATTTTTTTTACGATATCAACTGCTTCTGTCAAGGAGTAAATTTTGCTTTTGTCGAACTTAGCAAGGGCTTCCTTTTTTTGTTTCGAAATTTTAGCCATTTACGCTTTTTTTTGAGGTTCTACAAAATGCAACGAACCAATGTGTTTCATTAGTTCTTTTCAAAAGGTGAAGCGCCGGTTACCTTAACTCCCATGCTGCGTGCGGTTCCGGCTACCATACGCATGGCTGATTCTACGGTGAAAGCGTTGAGGTCTTTCATCTTATCTTCAGCTATCGTACGAACCTGATCCCAGTTCAAAGAACCAACCTTGGCTCTGTTGGGTTCGGCTGAACCTTTTTTGAGCTTGGTCATTTCCATGATCTGCACAGCCACCGGTGGAGCTTTCAACACAAAATCGAACGACTTATCCTTGTACACCGTGATGATAACCGGAATTACTTTACCGGCCTGATCTTGCGTACGGGCGTTGAATTGTTTACAAAACTCCATGATGTTCACACCTTTGGAACCCAATGCAGGGCCTACTGGTGGAGAGGGGTTAGCGGCTCCTCCTTTGATTTGCAGTTTAATTAATCCGCTTACTTCTTTTGCCATTGTTTAATCCTTAATTAAATCGTTAATCAGGAAGTTTGGTGCATCCTGCTAATTATTCTTTTTCCACTTGCATAAAACTTAGTTCGAGTGGAGTTTTCCGACCAAAAATCTTAACCATTACCTTTAACTTTTTCTTGTCTTCGTTAATCTCTTCGATCACCCCGCTAAAACTGTTGAACGGCCCGTCGGTAACAGTCACGGTTTCGCCAACAATAAAAGGAATATTGACTTCTTCGCCCATTTCGGCCAATTCATCAACCTTTCCTAAAATGCGGTTCACCTCTGACGGACGCAGCGGATCAGCCTCTCCTTTAGTTCCCAGAAACCCGATAACATTAGGAATGTTCTTAATGATATGCGGAATTTCACCCGTGAGTACAGCTTCAATCAAAACGTATCCGGGAAAATAATTTCGCTCTTTGCTGATTTTTTTCCCTTTACGAATCTGATACACTTTCTCAGTGGGGATGAGCACCTGAGAAATTTGTGATTGCAACCCCATACGATTAATTTCGGATTCGAGGTATTCTTTTACCTTTTTTTCCTTACCACTGATCGCACGGATTACATACCATTTTTTTTCTACCGGTTCGCTCATGTTTTTCTGAACTTAGAGTATTAGCCAATGCACACTTAGATTCAAAACCTGACAATTTAAAACAGTCGGTAAAAACTATCGAGAATTGTCTGGAAAGATTTATCCATCAAAAATACCACGAGGGCAATTATAAGGGAAGCAATGGATACAACTATAGCACTACTTTGCAGCTCACTCCATGTGGGCCACGACACCTTTTGCATCAATTCGGTGTAACTTTCTTTTGCGTAGTTTACAATACTAATCTTTGACATTGAATCTAAACTTTTAGTTGCACGGGTGGTAGGAATCGAACCCACAACCAACGGTTTTGGAGACCGCTACTCTACCAGTTGAGCTACACCCGTGTGAAGCGGCTAAAAGGTATCTCCCTTTTGAGGAATGATACCTTTCGTCCGCTAAATATTGTGAATAATCACTATTAATCAATAATTTCAGTTACCTGACCGGCTCCAACCGTACGGCCGCCTTCGCGGATTGCAAAACGCAAACCTTTGCTCATGGCGATCTCAGCGATCAGTTTAACTTCGATGGTGAGGTTGTCGCCAGGCATTACCATTTCAACGCCTTCCGGAAGAACAATTTCACCGGTAACATCGGTAGTTCTGAAGTAGAACTGTGGACGATACTTGTTGTGGAAAGGAGTATGACGGCCGCCTTCTTCTTTTTTCAGGATATAAACCTCAGCTTTGAAGTGATCGTGTGGTTTTACTGAACCAGGAGCGGCGATTACCATACCACGACGAATTTCGTCTTTGTCGATACCGCGTAGCAGCAAACCAGCGTTGTCACCAGCTTCACCACGGTCGAGGATTTTGCGGAACATCTCAACACCTGTTACAACAGATTTGAGTTTTTCGGCACCCATACCAATGATATCAACCGGATCGCCAGTATTGATAACACCTGTTTCGATTCTTCCTGTAGCAACAGTTCCACGGCCAGTGATTGAGAATACGTCCTCAATAGGCATCAGGAAAGGTTTGTCCTGATCACGTTCCGGAAGCGGAATCCATTCGTCACAGGCATCCATGAGTTCATAGATTTTTTCTACCCATTTTGGTTCTTTGTTAAGACCACCAAGAGCAGAACCCTGAATAACAGGAGTGTTGTCACCATCGAATTTGTAGAAAGTCAACAGATCTCTGATTTCCATTTCTACCAATTCGAGCAACTCTTCATCGTCAACGAGGTCAACCTTGTTCATGAATACAACCAAACGAGGCACACCAACCTGACGGGCGAGCAGGATGTGCTCACGGGTCTGAGGCATAGGACCATCAGTTGCAGCAACAACGATAATTGCACCGTCCATCTGAGCAGCACCAGTTACCATGTTTTTTACGTAGTCAGCGTGACCAGGACAGTCAACGTGAGCATAGTGACGTTTTTCTGTTTGGTATTCTACGTGAGCTGTATTGATCGTGATACCCCTTTCTTTTTCTTCAGGAGCAGCATCGATGGCGTCAAAAGATTTAAATTCAGATAAACCTTTATCAGCCAAACAGAGCGTAATAGCAGCTGTGAGTGTAGTTTTACCGTGATCAACGTGACCAATTGTTCCAATGTTAACGTGTGGCTTGGACCTTTCAAATTTTTCTTTAGCCATATCTACTTTGTTTTATTTAAGGTGTTTTGAATGAAATTTACTCGAGCCAATGATGAGATTTGAACTCATGACCCCTTCCTTACCAAGGAAGTGCTCTACCCCTGAGCTACATCGGCTTTTGAGCGGGAAACCGGGCTCGAACCGGCCACCTACAGCTTGGAAGGCTGTCGCTCTACCAAATGAGCTATTCCCGCTTAAAGCAGTGGGGGAGGAAGGATTCGAACCTCCGAAGGCTGCGCCAACAGATTTACAGTCTGCCCCATTTGACCGCTCTGGTACTCCCCCTTGGATTTTTCATGAAACTTACATGAGCCGGTGGAGGGATTCGAACCCCCGACCAGCTGATTACAAATCAGCTGCTCTGGCCAACTGAGCTACACCGGCTTGTGTAAAAAAGAACGATTTATTGCCCCTTTTCGGGTTTCAAAAAGGTCTGCAAAAATAGACAGTTTAATTTTATCCACCAAGAAAATTAGTGAAAAAGTAAAATAAAATTACATTAGCAGGTTTAATATACTTGGAAATCAGTGTTATATGTGTTGGTAAAAATAAAAATCGCTTATCCGATTTTGGGAAAGTGATACGAATTTTTCAATATAAAAAAGTAGTTATCCCCCTGATATTCAGATAAGCGATTTTTTATGCTTCATGTGTAGGTATTATTTGCTATATTTTCCTTTGTGCTTTTCTAATTGCTTTTTTAATGCATCAATGGCAGCATCGGCAGCTTCTTCAAATGATTTACTCTGTTTGCTGGCAAATAGATCATTGCCTTTGAGCAAAATCCTGATCTCAGTGATTTTGTTGTCCGGAACATCGGTGTTTTCGAGCTTTAAAGTCACTTCAGAGCCAATCACTTCGTTGTGTTTATTCGAGAGCTTCTCAATCTTGTTTGTGATAAAGTTTTCGAGTTTTTGATCTGCTTTGAAATGTACGGCATTAATGTTTACTTTCATGATATACCTCCTTATTATATTAGTTAGTTAACCCAACGGATGGGCTTGTTGGTGAATTTTCTTTAAATGAGCTATGGTGTTGTGTGTATAAATCTGGGTGGCCTCGAGCGAGCTGTGTCCGAGTAATTCTTTTATGGCTATTAAATCTGCACCATTATTTAATAAATGTGTGGCAAAAGTGTGCCTCAAGGTGTGAGGGCTGATTTTTAACTTTCCGGAGATGGATACAACACGCGATTCAACGGCACGCTTGATAAGTTGAGGGTAACAGGTCCCTGCTTTGTTGCTGACAATAAAGCTATCGAATGAGCTACTGCCAAAAAATGTTTCACGCTGTTCACGGTAGTATTTCATCAAATCGGAGAGTTTATTTGTAAACGGTATTAATCGCTCTTTATTTCTTTTTCCTCTCACTTTGATAAGCGAAGCTTCAAAATCAATTGAATGGTCTTTGAGCTGGCAGATTTCGGCCCGCCGCATTCCGGTTTGATACAGGATTTCGAAGATTAGATAATCTCTTAAATCCGGGAAATATACCGGAATTTCTGTTTGAAGTGTTTCAAGCAGATTTTCGGGTATGAAATCGGGTACTTTTTTAGAGGTTTTAAGTGATCTTATTGTCGAGCTTGGGTTGCTGGAAATGAGTTGGCGTTGTTCCAGAAAACGATAATAGGCTCTGATTGATGTGATTTTGCGATTGACCGACCGGGGTGATAGCTTGCTTTTGCTCAGATGTACTATATATGACCGGATGATTGCCTTGCTCACTCCGTCAAGGGATTCTTGCGGAGATAAGTCATTAAGGTAAGCCTCAAAATTCTTTAAGTCAGCAGCATAGCTTATAATAGTTAAGGGTGCTGATCTTTTTTCGGTCTCCAGATATCGTAAAAAATCCTGAATCATAGTCAAAAAAAAACTTTGATGTAAATATAGTAAACATCTATATAAACATCAAAGTTTTTTTAATTCTTGAAAAAAAAGCGAACTAATTTTCTTCTTGCTGACGGAGCTGCTGAATATAAATAGCTTTGAGCTTCTTTTCACGATTTACCACGGATGGCTTGGTGAATTTTTGCCGGTTACGCAATTCTTTTACTACGCCGGTTTTCTCAAATTTGCGCTTGTATTTTTTCAGCGCCCGGTCAATGCTTTCGCCTTCTTTTACAGGAATAATGATCATGTTAAATACACTCTCTTTCTTTAAGGTTAATTAATGATAATTCGGGGCGCAAAAATAGTTTTTTTCAGTTTAATACAAAAATTTATCTGAACTTTTTAATTTTCATTCCTTTGGCCGAAGGTTTTCGATCAGGAAATTTGTGATTTTATCAAAAACATGTTTTCGGGTATTCCCGCCATAGATTCCGTGGTTTTTGTTGGGATAGATCATCAGGTCGAACTGCTTATCGGCCCTCACCAGGGCTTCGATCAGCTCCATGGTATTTTGATAGTGTACGTTATCATCAGCACTTCCGTGGATGAGCAGATAATTCCCCTTAAGTTTATCCACATGATTGATCGGAGAGTTTTCGTCATAACCTTCAGGGTTGTCCTGTGGCTTTTGCATATAACGCTCGGTGTAGATGTTATCATAATAACGCCAGCTGGTTACCGGAGCAACTGCCACAGCGGTATTAAAATAATCTGCTCCTCTGGTGATCGCCGAGGTAGCCATAAAACCACCATAGCTCCAGCCGTAAATTCCGATACGCTCGCCATCAATGTATGGAAGGCTGCCCAGGTATTTGGCAGTAGAAATCATATCTTCCGTTTCGTATTTTCCTAATTCTTTGTAAGTCATTTTTTTAAATGTCTCGCCTCTTGCTCCTGTGCCTCTGTTATCCACAGAAACCACCACAAAACCTTTTTGTGCCAGCAACTGATGCCAGAAATAATCGTTCCAGCCCCAGGCATTTCTTACGGTTTGTGCACCCGGGCCTCCATAAACAAAAAGCAAAACCGGATATTGCTTGTTGGGATCGAAATTGGCAGGCAGGATTTGCCATCCATTCAAGTGTGTTGCCTGACCGTTAGGCAGCACAACATCCGGATGCTCAAAACTGAAAAAGGTCTTCGGGCTGAGGTTATAGGCTGTTAGTCGGGCCTTTAATTCCTGATTGTCTTCGAGCGTTCTGATGAGTTTTCCCTTGTTGTTTCGCAGGCTATAAACGGGTGGTTCGTTAGCCGTGCTGAAGGTATGTATAAAATAGCTGAAATCTTTGCTAAAACTGGCATCGCTGCTGCCTTCCGAATCAATAATCAATTGTGTTTTTCCTTTGAGGCTTACGGCTGCAATCTGACGGTCCATCGGCGAACTGACAGCCTGCTGAAAATAGATAGTCTGATTTTTGGTATCATAACCATAAACAGCAGTAATATCATGCGGCCCATTTGTGAGCTGCCTTATCAGTTTGCCATCCATACCATATAAATAAAGGTGGTTGAAGCCGTCTTTTTCGCTGCTGATTACAAAATGCTTGCCATCAGGCAGGAAATTCAGATTGTTGTCAATTTCAACGAACCACTGATTTTCTTCTTCATAAAGTGTGTTGATACTTCCTGTTTGTGTGTCGGCAAGCAGTATTTCCAGCTTGTTTTGTAGGCGATTTAAGCGGTAAATTGCGAGTTTATCAGGTTCTGTCGTCCATTTGATGCGTGGGAAATAAAGGTCTGTTTCGCTTCCGGTATCAATTTTTTGTTGCTTGCCCGTTTCGGTTGATACCGTATGAATCGTTACGATGCTGTTATCTTCTCCTGCTTTCGGATATTTATAGGTGTACCATTC